>CAIYOZ010000001.1 GCA_903927945.1 uncultured Bacteroidales bacterium
AATGAGTTTTGTTATAAGTATAATAGGCGATATTTTGGAGACAAATTATTTGACAGGCTATTAATTGCTTGCGTAAGTTACAAAAACAATAATTAAGGTATCCAAGCGGATACTCATATTTTTTTATATAACTTATCGTTTTGCACATTTTAAATTAAAAAAAAATGAGATTGATTCTAAATGGAGTGCTTTCCTTCATACAGGAGTTTATTTTTCAATCTTGATAACAACTTTAATATGTGCATTTGGACTTGTATTTGAAAATCCAATATCAGAATTTTTCAAACAAAGTGGTTTAATTGGTTGGATGTCTTTGTGGATTATTACACCAATAGTCTTAAGTTTTCGATATTATAGAAAGTCAATACTTAATATTGTTGAAAATCAATATCTATCCAAAATTCAGTCTCAACAAAAAAGAATAAATTGGTTAATTTACATAATAATGTTATTATTACCAGTTATACTATTTATTGTGTATAGGTTATACATTATTGGGAGTGTTAGCTGGTAACAGTATCAAATGTGGCAATAGAGAAATAATTGTTTGAAAATCAATAAAAATGGTAATTGATAAACGCTTACCATTTTTTATCCTAACCTGGGCGAGAACTCCGGTAATAACTTTCATAATAATTATACCGGACCGGGTACTGGAAATCAGGGTGGCAGTTATTCCGGCTATGATGGTGGAAACTATAGTGGAAATACAACTGCAGCAGGAGGTATACTATTTTCCATTTTACAGGAAGCTATTGGTAATGTATCAGATTTGGCGTTATCAAAATAAATGCTTGTAAATCAACGATAATATGTAAAAGCTGAAAAGGGTAACGGTGAGTGTATGCTTGCCATTTTCTATTTTAAAGGCTTAAAACGAATTTAAACGAGTCTATATGGATCAAAACCACCCTTCATGCTCCAGATTTGGCGTTAGTCATCTTTGTCCGGTATGCCATTCAGAGAATTTAATAAAAAGTGGGAAAACCGGCACCGGCAAACAACGGTATTGTTGTAAAGAGTGTGGAAAGCGTTTTATTACTGACTACACCTACCAGGCGTGCCAAACTAATACTAACCGTCAAATTATTGTTTTAACCAAAGAAGGATTGGGCATACGAAGTACAGCCAGAGTATTAAAGATATCGGTCACTACATTATTAAAACGAATTGTAGTAATAGCCGAAAGTATTCAACAACCACCCATAGCCATGGGTAAAACTTACGAAGTAGATGAAATGCGAACGTATATTGGGAAGAAATCCATGCTTCGTTGGATCGTTTATGCTTTTGAGCGAGAAACGAAAACAGTGGTGAGCTTTAACGTGGGTAGACGTACCAATAAAACCTTGAAGCATGTCATCCGAAGTTTGGAGCTATCAAATGCCCGAAGAATATATACTGATAAACTAAAAAATTACCGGTACCTGATATCGAAGAAACATCATAACACGAACATTCATTCTACCAACCATATTGAGAGGAAGAACCTGAGCCTACGCACCCATTTAGAAAGATTGAATCGTAAGACGATTTGCTTTACCAGGAGCCTGGTGGTATTGATGGCTATAGGGAGGATTTATTTCTGGAGCTGAACTCAATCCCATGCAAAGGAATATGGAGAACAACATGCATACCTCCCGCTCCAGCACAAATTCTATGGTATTCATATATTGTCAGGATAAAGACCAGGAAAACTTCAAAGATAAACAGTTGGCTGAGAGAGTCCATACTTTAGGTGTTTGATAATCTTATTGGTTAAGTTAAATATAGACAATTTTCAATCATAAATGATCAATTTCATTTAATAATTTGTTGTTTATTTTATATATAGATAATAAATGTTTATAGAAGAATATCTATATCAATAGTGGCTAACCATGGAACAACGTTTACCCCCTGCATTCGGACAAAGATTCATTCGAACTCTATACTGTTTTTTTTTTAATCTTGATGTTCATGGTTTCATCAGGATCAATGAATCCGGTTTCTGCTCAAACCGCATCATTTACTGCCACGTCTACAACCGGTAATTGTTCACCAGCTACTTTTAATTTTACAGATACTTCTATTGGAGCCACCTCCTGGTTCTGGGATTTCGGTGATTCCAATACTGATACTACACAAAATACAACTGAAAATTATATTCGCCCCGGAATCTATACAGTCACCCTGACCATTAATGGGAAGGGGAATAATGGAATATCCACTACTCAAACTGTGAATGTATATCCGGCACCGAACCCTACTATCCCATCAACAGTGCAGGGTTGTGAACCTTTTACCGGATCATTGACAGCGGTAAGTACCCCGGTGACAATTGCTCCTTTTAAGATTAATTCTTCTAATGTTGGAGGAATAACCGGAGGAGCTGTAATATCCTATACATGGGATTTTTCAGGGGCATTAGTGACTCAAATAACGAGTACTCCCGTATGTAATTTGACCAACGTTCCGGCAGGAACGTATAATGTGTTGCTGACCGTCACAGATGAAAACGGTTGTTCCAATTCTATTTCTGTTCCCTCGGTACTTACTATAAGTCCTTTGCCGGCTGTTAATGATATCAATACTGCAACTTGCAGTGGCAGTAGCTTTAGTGTTACACCCTTAAATGGCACCAATGGAGTTGTACCATCAGGAACAATTTATAGTTGGAATTCACCGACAGGATCTGGTTTCACAGGTGGTTCAGCCAGTAGTGGAAGTCCAACAAGTATTAGTGGATCGTTGGTTAATTCAACTGATTCTCCGGTTTTGGCAACTTATTCAGTGACACCAACTGTCAATAATTGTTCAGGACCTCCTTTTAATGTACAAGTAACCGTCAATCCGACGGGGCAAATAACAAATCCGGGAAACCAATTAGTTTGTAATAACTCAGGAACTGCTGCGATCACATTTTCAACCACCAGAACGGGAGGTCTGACTACCTACACCTGGACCAATGACACTCCAGGCATAGGATTGGCCGCAAACAGTGGAGGAACTTCCACAGGGATACCGTCCTTTACAGCCACCAACAACGGCCCTTCACCGATTACTGCCACCATTACTGTCACCCCCACATTTACCAACGGATCAGTTGGTTGTCCGGGAACCTCACAAAGCTTTACTATTAAAGTGGACCCAACCCCCACTGTAATAGCTACACCCACCCAGCAGACTCTCTGTTCGGGTTCAACCACTGGAATTGGCTTGTCAACTGCCATTACCGGAGCGACGGTTACGTATTCCTGGGCGGCATCATTAACGAGCGGGACAGCCAGTGGTTTTTCAAGCGGCAGCGGGAGTACAATTGCCCAAGCACTAACGAATACTAGCAATTCCACGGCAGTAGTCAGGTATACTGTCACTCCTATTATTGGCACCTGCAGCGGAACACCCATCACGGTTGATATCACGGTGAATCCAACTCCCACTGTAATTGCGACACCCACCCAGCAGACTCTCTGTTCAGGCGCGACCACTGGCATTGGCTTGTCTAGTGCCATTACCGGGGCTACGGTTACGTATTCCTGGACGGCAGCATTAACAAGCGGGACCGCCAGTGGCTTTTCAAACAGCAACGGCTCTACGATTGCCCAGGCACTGACCAACACTTCCAATTCCCCGGCAGTGGTCAGGTATACTGTCACTCCCACCATCGGAACTTGTAGCGGAACACCCATTGCAGTGGATATTACGGCTAACCCGACAGGGCAGGTGACCAATCCGGGTAATCAGGTAGTATTTAATAATACAAATACTTCTGCGATAGTTTTTTCAACCACCCGAACCGGTGGTACCACAACCTACACCTGGATCAATGACACCCCAAGCATAGGATTGGCAGCAAGTAGCGGAGGTGCCTCCACGGGAATACCATCCTTCACAGCCATCAACAACGGCACTTCGCCGATCACGGGCACCATTACTGTTACTCCCACATTTACCGGTGGAACTGTGGGTTGTACAGGAACTGCTCAAAGTTTTACGATCACCGTCAACCCGACGGGTCAGATGACCAATCCGGGAAACCAGGTAGTGTGTAACAACTCGGGCACTGCTGCAATAGTTTTTAGTACCGGCGTTACCGGCGGCGTGACAACCTACACCTGGACCAATGATACTCCGGGTAT
>CAIYOZ010000002.1 GCA_903927945.1 uncultured Bacteroidales bacterium
AAGGGAGTATCAACAAAGGGACAAAAAAAATCAATCAAAAAGAAAAGAACATTCTTTGTTTTGAAAAAAGTGATGCTACTTTTAAATCCGTATTAAAGAACTTAAAAATTCAATTACCTGATTCTATAAAGAAAGAAGGATTCTTCATTTCTACAGTCAAAAACACGACTATCATCTGTGGAGCTGATGGTAATGGTGTGATTTACGGTTGCCGTGAAATTATTGACAGATTCCAAAAAGAAAAAAAGCTTGATTTACCGGCTTCTTACAGTGATGCACCCGAAATGGTCATGCGCGGCACCTGTATTGGCATGCAAAAACCAACCTACCTGCCCGGTCGTACAGTCTATGAATATCCATATACTCCCGAAACATTTCCCTGGTTTTACGATAAAAAACAATGGATAGAATACCTCGATATGCTGGTGGCAAACCGGATGAACTCGCTTTATTTATGGAACGGGCATCCCTTTGCATCCCTGGTGCGTCTGAAAGAATATCCGTTTGCAGTCGAAGTGAGTGATGAGACGTTTAAAAAGAATGAAGAAATTTACACGTTCCTGACCCAAGAAGCTGACAAACGTGGGATTTTCATCATTCAGATGTTTTATAACATCATTGTGTCCAAACCTTTTGCCGAACATTACGGCATTAAAACCCAGGACCGCAATCGCCCGATAACACCCTTGATCAGTGATTATACACGGAAGAGCATTGCTGCTTTTGTGGAGAAATACCCCAATGTTGGTTTTTTAATCACACTGGGAGAAGCGATGGATACCAACGAAGATGATGTAAAATGGTTTACCCAAACCATTATTCCCGGAGTAAAAGATGGAATGAAAGCGTTAGGCCGCACGGATGAACTGCCAATCATTCTACGCTCGCATGATACGGATGCTAAATTGGATCTCGAAGCAGCTAAACCATTGTATAAGAATTTATTTACCATGAGTAAATATACCGGTGAAAGCCTCACAACGTATGAGCCAGGTGGTCCATGGTCTAAAACCGACAGGGACCTGAGTGAACTTGGACCTGTTCATATCAGCAACGTCCATGTGCTGGCGAATCTTGAACCCTGGCGTTATGGTTCCCCTGAATTTATTCAGAAAGCTGTTGCTGCCATGCATGTGATGAAGGGTGCCAATGGGTTGCATTTGTATCCACAGGCTTCATTCTGGGATTATCCCTATACAGCGGATAAGCTGGCGGATGGAAGCCGGTTAAAACAAATCGACCGTGACTGGATATGGAATAAAGCCTGGGCAAGGTATGCCTGGAATTGCCATCGGGAACGGAATGATGAAATTCATTACTGGGATCAGCAATTGGGGGATTATTATGGAATAGAGGATACTGAGGCCCGTAATATTCAGGAAGCCTATGATCAGACCGGAGAAATAGCCCCTAAATTACTCCGTCGATTCGGAATCACGGAAGGAAACCGTCAGACCCTATTGTTGGGTATGTTCATGAGCCAGTTGGTGAACCCTTATAAATATAAGATTTATCCGGGATTCTATGAAAGTTGCGGACCTGAAGGGGAAAAGCTCATAGAATATGTGGAAAAGGAATGGAAACATCAACCTCATACAGGTGAATTACCCCTGGATATCATTGCACAAGCCATTGCACATGGTGATAAAGCCGTAGCAGCCATCGATCAGGTGGAAGGAAAAGTAACCAGAAACAAAGAGGAATTCGAGCGTCTTCGGAATGATATACACTGCTATCGTGAATTTGCTTATTTCTTCGAGAACAAAGTGAAAGCCGCCAGGCTGGTGCTCGATTATCAATGGGGTAAAGACAGTAAGAATCTGGATGCAGCCATACCGTTTCTCGAAAAGAGCCTGGAACATTATGGAAAGTTAGTCGATTTGACCAAAGATCATTATCTGTACGCCAACAGCATGCAGACTTCCCAACGAAGAATTCCTATCGGCGGAGATAATGGAAAGAATAAAACCTGGGAAGAACTACTGGTCTATTATCAGAAAGAATTTGTAAATTACAAAACAAATCTGGCCATGTTAAAAGGAAAAACCTGTACAGGGATACAGAAAGTCGCCATCATTCCAGCCCTTTTACAATCGAATGTCAAGCTCATATCCAATGAAAAATGGATTAATTTGAAAGATGGGAACTCGTTATATAGCGATATAGACTCCAAAATTGAAGGCATAGCACCTGAACTTGCCGGAATGAACGGTTGGTTACTAAATGCTGAATCACAATCTGATGCAGGGACTACAATTGAATTCGAATCAACAACTCCTGTCAAACTTCTGATCGGTTTTTTCCGGGATGATCAAAAGAAATTTGCCAAGGCTCCTACCCTGGAGACTGACGCTTCGGCTAATTTATATGGACAGGCCGAACCTGTTTTAATGAACGCCATTCACTTTAAGAGTTTACCGATGGTCAATGTGCATGCCTACAGTTTCAATGCCGGAAAAAACAAACTGTTATTGCCTAAAGGTCTTTGCCTGGTACTTGGATTTACAAACAGCCTGATTGAATCCAGGGATGCCGGACTATCAGGAACCGGAAAAGAGAAAACGATAGATTGGATGTTTTATTAATCCGAAACATTTATATTCCACCTGGAATGATGTTCTAAATTACTGTCTTTTTGATTACAATTTGCCTGCCATTTTCAAGTTGGGGGTATATTAACACTGATTATGCAACAAAAGATATTCTCTCTCATACTAAGTCTTTTCACTTGTTTTTATATCGCAGCTCAGCCTGAAGTTACCCAGGCAAAAATGGCTGAGATCTACGAACAGGTTAAAACACCTTACAAGTATGGTCTTGCCATCGCACCAACCACGAACAATTACAAAGTGGATTGTCCCACCGTTTTTCGGAAAGGTGATAAATGGTACATGACCTACCTGGTTTACAATGGAAGAACAGGAACCAACGGCCGCGGATACGAGACCTGGATGGCGGAAAGTGATAATTTGTTGGAATGGAAAACGAAAGGACGTGTTCTTTCATTTCGCGAAGGTACCTGGGACATGAATCAACGGGGTGGCTTTCCTTCCTTGCCTGACATTAACTGGGGTGGCAGTTACAAACTTCAAACATTCAAAGGCAAGTATTGGATGACGTATATCGGTGGTGCTTCTGCCGGATACGAGTCAGGGCCCTTAAAGATCGGAATGGCCTTTACCCCGGAATCAAAACTGACGGATGCAACAGAATGGGATGCTCTCCCCGACCCTATTCTCACTCCCAAAGATAAAGACGGGCAATGGTTCGAAAACATCACGCAATATAAAAGCACGGTTTATTGGGATAAAAAGAAAACTCTTGGAGCCCCCTTTGTTATGTTTTACAATGCCGGCGGTATCAATCCAACGAATAAGATCAAAGCTGAACGTATCGGTATTGCCCTTTCGAAGGACATGAAACACTGGAAGCGTTATCCGGGGAATCCCGTCTTCACGCACGAGGAAGGTATCACGGGTGATGCGTACATCCAGAAGATCGGTGATGTGTATGTCATGTTTTATTTCTCAGCATTCCGTGCCGACCGTCCCTACAAAGCTTTCAATACCTTTGCCTGCAGTTATGACCTGATTCACTGGGCTGACTGGAAAGGAGCCGATTTGATCATTCCGTCCAAATCATACGATAATCTCTTTGCCCATAAAAGCTGCCTAATTAATTATCAAGGTATTGTCTATCATTTTTATTGCGGGGTGAATCAGGATGATCAACGCGGTATTGCCGTAGCCACCAGCAAACCAATGGGACACTCAGCCTTGCGGTTTCCAATACCCGAATCAAAAGAAAGGCGCACCATTGTCAACCTGAATGAGGGTTGGAAAACCTGGATGAAAGATACCCTGAAGGTCAATATCCCGCACAACTGGGATGACTACTATGGTTACCGTCAACTCACACATGGCAACCTGCACGGGACTGCCACCTATCAAAAAACATTTATTGCCCCCAAAGCAGGCGAAAACAAACAGTACTTTATACGCTTCGAGGGTGTAGGCACTTTTGCCACCGTCACCCTGAACGGGATCAGTTTTGGCAGGCATCCCGGTGGAAGAGTTTCGTTTACCCTGAATGTGACTACTGCCATTAAACCGGGTGAAAACAATACGCTGACCGTCGTGGCTGAGCATCCTGAAATGATTACCGACATGCCCTGGGTATGCGGAGGTTGCTCCTCGGAATATGGATTCAGCGAAGGTTCGCAACCGTTGGGTATATTCCGGCCTGTGATATTGGAAGTAACCGACGACATTCGGATTGAGCCTTTCGGAATACATATCTGGAATAATACAAAAGCAGATTCCCTTTTTATCGAAACCGAAGTAAAAAACTATGGCACGCAACCCGGTGAGATTGAAATTGTCAACAAACTCAATAATGCAGATGGTATAGGTGTTCTTCGGTTGGCGGGGAAAGTCACGCTGGCATCCGGTGAGACGAGGATTATCAGGCAGGTTTCGTCCATACCGGTTCTTAAACGCTGGGATATTGCGCACCCTTATCTTTACAAGCTGGCATCCATGATCAAGCGGGGTGATAAAACAACTGATGAGATTTCAACTCCTTATGGTATCCGCACCCTGAGTTGGCCGGTGAAACGAAACGATCAGGATGGACGGTTCTATATGAACGAAAAGCCTGTATTTATCAACGGCGTTTGTGAATATGAAAACCAATTCGGGCAGTCCCATGCCTTCAGCAACGAGCAAATAGCTTCAAGGGTGAAGCAAATCAAGGCGGCAGGATTTAATGCATTCCGTGATGCCCACCAGCCACACAACCTGGAGTACCAAAAATACTGGGACGAAGATGGAATACTATTCTGGCCTCAGTTCTCAGCTCATATCTGGTATGACACCCCCGAATTCAGGAACAACTTCAAGCAATTGCTTCGTCAGTGGGTGAAAGAGCGTCGCAATTCTCCCTCCCTCATTATGTGGGGACTGCAAAACGAAAGTGTACTACCCAAGGATTTTGCCCGTGAATGCAGTGATATCATCCGCGAAATGGATCCCACTACCGCTTACATGCGCGTGATCACTACCTGTAACGGAGGTGAAGGAACCGATTGGAATGTTGTTCAGAACTGGAGCGGCACCTATGGGGGCAAAATCGAAAATTACAACCATGAACTGACTAAACCCAATCAGTTGCTGAACGGGGAATATGGAGCCTGGCGCAGTTTGGGACTGCATACCGAACCAACAGCCTTCGATCCCAAAGGTAGCTGGAGTGAAGATCGCATGTGCCAACTCCTGGAAATGAAGATCCGTTTGGCTGAACAGGCTAAGGATAGTGTCTGCGGACAATTCCAGTGGGTCTTCAGCTCGCACGACAATCCGGGGCGTCGTCAACCGGATGAGGCTTACAGGGTCATTGATAAAGTCGGGCCTTTTAATTATAAAGGACTGGTCACACCCTGGGAAGAACCTACGGATGCCTATTACATGTACCGTGCCAATTACGTTTCGGCAAAGACCGACCCAATGGTTTATCTTGTTTCACATACATGGCCCGGTCGTTTTACGAAACGCAGCCGTGCCACCGTGGAAGCCTACAGCAACTGCGACAGCGTGAAACTGTATAACGACGCTACCAATGATAACTTTATGGGGCGTAAAAAGAATAATGGCAAGGGGACTCATTTTATGTGGGAAAACAGGGATGTGCGGTATAATGTGCTTCGGGCCGTCGGTTATTTTGAAGGGAAACCCGTTGCCGAAGATCTGATCATACTGGATCATCTCGAAAAGGCTCCTCATTTCGACAGTTTATATCATCAAAGTAAACCGTTGCTCAAAGCGGAAGCCGGTTACAAGTACTTATACCGCGTGAATTGTGGCGGTGACGACTATACCGATGAGTTTCAACAAAAATGGGCAAAGGATGATAGTACCTATTCCCACTCCTGGGGAGCTGACTTCAAGGGGATGAATCCTTATCAGGCCAGTCAGGGAGTCACCACCGATCCGATACAGGGAGTACGCGACTGGTCGTTATTCGGACATTTCCGCTTTGGCCGCCAACGCCTGTCGTATCATTTTGCCGTACCTGATGGACGCTACCGGGTGGAACTTTATTTTACCGAACCCTGGCATGGTACAGGCGGCGGTGTAGCCACAGATTGCGAAGGGTTACGTGTGTTCGATGTAGCACTTAATGATTCGGTTGTGCTGCACGACCTGGATATCTGGGCGGAAAGCGGACACGATGGTGCCCTGAAAAAAGTGGTTTATGCCGATGTAAATGATGGCAAACTGCTCCTTTCATTTCCAACTGTAAAAGCTGGCCAGGCTTTGATCTCTGCCATTGCCATCGCCTCAACGGTTCACCAGGTGCAGGTGCCGGTTTTACCGGCAACAACCTGGTCGTGGCAGGAAGCCGGAAGTAATTTCAGGGAGAAGACACCTTTATCAATGCTTGCGGAAGATAAGAATTCAAATTCAGTTAAAGTCTATAAAGCATCAACTGCTACTGTAAAAGGATCGTTTACAAAAAAGATTCTTTGTGACAGTGTATCCATCAGTTTCGGAAAAGGAACCACAAACACTATCCAATGGAACATAACCACCGGTTTAGCTCAGGTATGTGCCCTGCGTTTCAATTATAACAACTCAAACGGACAGGCGCTCCACCTCCGGATGAAATTTATAGCTTCGGATGGAACCCTCTTAAAGGATGATGAAATTACTTTTCCCAATACCACCGAAAAATGGCGCATGATCAGTACTACCACTGGCACCTTTGTCAATGCCGGTCATTACAGGGTGATCCTTTCGGCTCCCGATATGAAAGGGCTAAGCTTTGAATCGCTAATGGTGCAATAAATTGCTTGCAACTTTCAGTTATTTTATCAAATAGCCTCCTTCTTGATTCTTACCGTACGATTTAGAAATTCAGTTACATTTTTTTAGGCAATGAGACCTTCGGCCTTCGGTATACCTTTCTCCGGCCTTTGTTATACCTTTGGCTTTAGACGTTACATACATATTACATACTTGTTACATAGATGTTACATATACATCACATACCTATGTAACATCTATGTAACATCTATATAATTAGAATCTATTACATATTTCATTTATAAAGCCAAAGGCATAACAAAGGCAGGAGAAAGGCCGGTCAAAGTCCGGAGAAGTAAACAAGTAAATGGAATTAGACAGAAGACCAGACATAAGCAATGTTGAATAGATATGACTGAACTTGAAATCATACCGAATGCAGGCCTTCATTGACTCAACTTATGAGTACATTTCCACTTTTTTCACGTCTGCTTAATAATTCCAATCCGCAGTATGAAGAAGTATATTTCAATTCTTGTCTTGAATATAATGGTTATGTTGACCATCAACGCCCAACAAGCGGACTGGGAAAACAATCATATCCTGAGTATCAACCGCGAGCCTGCCAGGGATGCCTTTATTCCTTATGGGAAAGCTTTGGGAGATCGTACCCTGAGCCTGAACGGAACCTGGAAGTTCCGCTGGACACCCACCCCAGAAGGTAAGATAAACGATTTCTTTACCACCTCATTCATAGATACGGATTGGAAGTCACTTGCGGTCCCTGCTAACTGGGAATTGAACGGATACGGCACCCCCATTTATGTATCATCCGGGTATTCATTTAAAATAGACCCACCCAGGGTAATGGGAACACCCAAGGAAAGTTTCACAGCCTTTAAGGAACGAAATCCAACCGGACAATACAGACGAACTTTCATACTACCCACCGGTTGGAAATCGGAGGGACAAACCTTTCTGCGTTTTGACGGAGTGATCAGTGCCTTTTACGTCTGGGTAAATGGCGTAAAAGTAGGCTATAGCCAGGGAAGCATGGAACCTTCGGAATTTAATGTAACATCTTATTTACAGGTTAGGGAAAATCAGATAGCTGTTGAAGTGTACAAATACTGCGATGGTTCATACATAGAGGATCAGGACATGTGGCGATTTGCCGGGATACACCGCAATGTCTCCTTGTTTCATACGCCGAATGTCAGGATCACCGATCTCACGGTACGTACCATTCTGGATAAAGAGTATCGCAATGCCTCCCTTGAAATTGACCCCAAACTTTCGGTTTACGGAAAGGAAAACGGAAAAGGATATATCGTCCGGGCAAAGATCGAAAATTTGATCAATATCACGGCTGATGCAGCTTCCATCCTGAATCTGGATCATAAGGCAGCTTTGATGAACGAATGGAATCCGCAACGTGGACCCCGAAAGACAGGCCGTTTAAAGGCGTTGATTGCAAATCCTGCCAAATGGACGGCTGAAACACCGAACTTATATACCCTGTTGATTACGCTGGAAGACAGCACCGGCAAAGTGGTCGAACGGGTACGACAGCCCATTGGTTTCCGATCGATAGAAATATCCGGCAGGCAGATGCTTATCAATGGGAAGCCTATCAAACTACGCGGTGTCAACCGTCATGAGCATGACCCCGTACTTGGGAAAGTAATGACCGAAAAACGCATGCTTCAGGATATCCTGCTCATGAAACGGGCGAATATCAATGCCGTCAGGACCTGTCACTATCCGAATGTTTCACGGTGGTACGAGCTGTGCGACTCCATTGGAATGTATGTATTGGATGAAACGGACCTGGAAGAACATGGTTTACGGGGCGGGCTGGCTGCGGACCCTGATTGGTGTGCAGCCTTTATGGATCGCGTCATTCGGTTGGGCGAGCGCGATAAGAATCATCCTTCAGTGGTTATCTGGAGCCTGGGCAATGAAGCCGGATATGGCCCTAACTTTGCCGCCATGTCAGGGTGGTTGCACGATTTTGATCCCACCCGTCCGGTTCATTACGAAGGGGCACAGGGAATCAATGGCAATCCCGATCCCTCGACAGTCGATATGATCAGCCGGTTCTATCCCCGTGTACAAGACGACTATCTCAATCCCGGCACCACGGGAGGCAATGACGCCGAACGCCCCGAGAATGCACGGTGGGAACGACTCATAAACATAGCCCCCAACGATACCCGGCCTGTATTGACCAGCGAATATGCCCATGCCATGGGAAATGCCATCGGAAACCTGCAGGAATACTGGGATGAAATTTACAGCCATCACCAGTTGCTGGGAGGATTTATCTGGGAATGGGCCGATGAAGGTATCTTCAAGATTCTTCCAAATGGTAAAACCGAAGTGGCCTATGGTGGGGACTTTGGAGACTTTCCGAATCTCAAAACATTTTGTATCAAAGGGATCGTCACCAGCGACAGGGAAACAACGCCCAAATACTGGGATGTCAAGAAGGTTTATCAGCCTGTGGCTATCAGTCTTAAAAATGACAGATTGCTGATTATCAACAGGAATCAACACACATCACTTTCACAATACCGTTGTGCCTGGTCGTGTACAGTCGATGGAAAAGAAATCAAAAAAGGTGAAATGGTCTTACCTGATACTCCCGCCGGAGACAGCGTGACGGTATCTTCACCTATGCTTGTCGACAAACTACCCAAAGGGGATGTTCGGTTGAAGATATTCTTTCAGCTCAAACAAGATTGTGTATGGGCAACCGCAGGATATGAGGTCGCCTATGAACAATTCTGCCTGCAGGAAGGAGCTTTTCCTCCGGCAGCAGTTTCTAACAAGGGAGCCATCTCCATCCATGAAAGCAACAATGAATTGCATGCAACAGGTAACCGGTTTTCAGCAAGTTGGAATGCAAAAGACGGTAGCCTTACATCATTAGTGTATGATGGTCGCGAAACATTGGCTCATCCTGCCGACTTTTCGACACAACCCATGATACAGGCATTCCGGGCACCCGTGGATAATGACCGGAGTTTTGGAAACTGGCTGGCAAAGGACTGGATCGCCAATAATCTGAATGCACCGGTTGTCAGCACCGATTCAATGACTCATAGTTTTCGAAAAGATGGGGCATTAAGGGTTGTCGTGTCTAAAACAAATCAGTATAAAAATGGAAAAATAAAGGCTAAACTTATTTATACAGTCACTTCCAACGGAACAGTGGATTTAGAATGTCATTTTATTCCCGTTGGTGATTTGCCCGAATTACCAAGGTTGGGCATCGCCCTGGCGATAAATCCGGATGATACCAATTTTAGATGGTATGGCCGTGGACCGCAAGAAAATTACCCCGACCGCAAAGATGCTGCCATGGTAGGGATTTGGAAAGGGAAAGTAAGCGAACAGGCCGAGCGGTATCCACGTCCGCAAGAGACAGGAAACAAAGAGGAAATACGCACCCTGAGCCTGACAAACAACCAAGGGGCGGGATTAAAAGTAGAGGCAGTTGATAAAACCATCTCGGGGTCAGCCCTTAATTTTACAGCCAACGACTTAAATTCGACGGATCATGATTGCAACCTGATACCCCGGAAAGAAATCATACTCAGCCTTGATTGTGCCATCCTGGGTCTTGGGAACAGCAGTTGCGGACCCGGCGTGTTGAAGAAATATGCCATTGAAAAGAATGAGCATGTGTTGCATATCCGGTTGAACAGTGCAAAATGAGTAATTTGAAATTAAACGATTAGAATAGAATATTAATAACAGCTAAAGTCTTTTTGAAATGAGACTTTAGATTACAGACAAAAAAATGATGAAAACAACCTTGCGTGGAATAGTTCCACCATTAGTTACCCCGCTTTTAGACAATGACACCCTGGATTTAGAGGGATTGGAAAAACTGATTGAACATGTGATTGCCGGAGGCGTGAGTGGATTGTTCATTTTAGGAACAACCGGCGAAGCTCAGAGCCTGAGTTATGAACTGCGGGTGGAAATGATTAAACAAACCACCCGTTTATTGAAAAACAGACTACCTTTACTGGTAGGTATTTCCGACACTTCGTTGAAGGATAGTATCAGCCTTTCGCAAGTTGCCGGAGAGATGGGAGCAGATGCATTGGTTTCAGCACCACCTTATTACTATGCAACAGGTCAACCCGAACTGGCAGAGTTTTATGAAAGCCTGATACCTCAGCTGGAGCTGCCTATCTATCTGTATAACATGCCATCGCATACAAAAGTAGCATTTGCCCCATCGATAATCCGTCGCATTGCAGAAAACGAGAAAGTGATCGGATTTAAAGATAGTTCTTCTAATGGTACCTATTTCCAACAGGTTATGTATGAAATGCGCGACCGTAAAGATTTTTCTATCTTTGTAGGCCCTGAAGAAATGATGGCTGAAGTAGTGCTCATGGGTGCTGATGGAGGTGTGAACGGAGGAGCCAATATGTTCCCTAAATTATATGTGGACCTGTATAATGCTGCTGCCACCCAAAACATGGCAGAAGTCAAGAGATTACATGCCATCGTGATGCAAATCAGTGCGACTATTTATAGTGTGGGCAGCTTTGGATCGAGCTATTTGAAAGGAGTAAAAAGCGGACTCTCGGTGTTAGGCATTTGCAATGATTTCCTGGCTGCACCCTATAATAAATTTGACGCAGCACATAAGGAAAAAATCCGGGTGGCTATTGAGAACCTTCCATTATAAAAAACACTTTATAACTTTAAACTTTTCCATTTAAACTTTTCCAAAGTTCCAAACTTTGGAAAAGTGGTTAGTGGAAAAGTTGTTTATTAGAAACTAATCCATGAAATCCCATAAACTTTATCCCTGGTTCGTAGTCGGAATGCTGTGGTTTGTCGCCCTGCTCAATTATCTGGACAGACAGATGCTTTCGACCATGAAACCATCGATGATGATCGATATTGCCGAACTGGTTTCAGCCACCAATTTTGGTAGGTTAATGGCGGTATTTTTGTGGATCTATGCCCTCATGAGCCCCATATCGGGAATAATCGCCGACAGGCTGAACCGGAAATGGATGATCGTCGGGAGTTTGTTTGTATGGTCGGGAGTTACCCTGTTAATGGGTTACGCCAAGACTTTTGATCAGCTGTATGTACTTCGTGCCATTATGGGGGTGAGCGAAGCCTTCTATATTCCGGCAGGCCTATCGTTGATTGCCGATTATCATCAGGGGAAAACAAGGTCGTTGGCCATTGGGATTCATACCACGGGGATCTATCTGGGACAGGCACTGGGAGGTTTCGGAGCTACAGTTGCCGATCATTTCTCGTGGCAAATGACGTTTCATTCATTTGGGTTGCTTGGAGTAGGATATAGCCTGATCCTGATGTTTTTTCTAAGAGAGAAAAAGAGTTACACCATTGATCTAACCAAAAAAACAACGATTGCCAACGAGTTTTCAATGGCATTTAAGGGACTGGGTGTCCTGTTGGGGAATATCGCCTTCTGGGTGATTTTGTTTTATTTCTCGGCACCAAGTCTACCCGGTTGGGCCACCAAGAATTGGCTACCCACACTTTTTTCAGACACCTTGCATCTCCCAATGGCACAGGCAGGACCTATGGCCACCATCACCATGGCTATGGCCTCTTTTGCCGGTGTATTGATCGGCGGGGTGTTATCGGACAAATGGGTGCAACGTAATCTGAAGGGACGAATTTATACCGGTGTGATTGGATTAAGCCTGACCATCCCGGCGCTGATTTTACTGGGTTACGGGCATAGTTTCACCACTGTGCTGTTTGGGGCATTATGTTTCGGGTTAGGATTTGGAATGTTCGATGTAAATAACATGCCCATCCTCTGCCAGTTTGTATCTTCACGTTACCGGGCAACCGGTTACGGATTAATGAATCTGGTGGGGATCGCTTCGGGTGCATTTATTACAAACTATTTAGGCAAATCAATTGATGCCGGTAACCTGGGTAAAAACTTCGCCATGTTGGGTATTGTGGTTGTAATAGCCATTATTTTGCAGTTAACCCTGTTGAAACCAAAGTATATTAATAAAACTGAAGATTAGAAAGGAACAAAAGAACTACTTTTGCATTCATTTGCCTTTTGGGCCATTAATATCCATTACGAGTATGATACACGAGACAGATGATTTTTACCGCAGCCTGACTGACAAGGTGATTGAACTGAGTAAACAAGTCGCTGCTTATATTGAAAAAGAAAGCATCGATTTTTCGTTGGAGGCTGTTGAAACAAAGAGTAAGAACGATTTTGTATCGTATGTTGACCAGGAGGCTGAAAGATTATTAGTCAGGACGCTTGCCTTGATATTGCCTGAAGCCGGTTTTGTTACTGAGGAAGGTACTGCCCACGATAACGGGGAAGATTATTTATGGATCATTGACCCATTGGACGGTACCACCAATTTCATTCATACATCAACTCCCTATGCCATCAGCATTGCCCTGACCTATAAACAGGAGCCTGTTGTGGGTGTCATCCACGAAATTACCAGGAAAGAGATCTTTTATGCCTGGAAAGGAAGTAAAGCTTATCTCAACGGATCGGAAATCCATGTTTCCACAACCGATAAACTTCCTGAGGCCCTTATTGTGAGCGGGCGCCCCCACCACTACCAGGACCGCTATCCCGAACTGTTAAACTCTGTGGATTACTTCCTGAAAAACACACATGGTTTACGGTTAAGTGGTTCAGCTGCCAGCGACCTGGCGTATGTAGCCTGCGGACGTTATGACGGCCGTTATGAGTTTAACCTCAAACCCTGGGACATTGCTGCCGGGGTATTAATTATCCAACAGGCAGGAGGAAAAGTAAGCGATTTCAACGGGGAGAACAATTACTTCACGAATGGCTCAGTCTTAGCCTCCAACAGTCGAATTTTTGAAGAGTTTAAGAATGTGATTGGTGAACTGTTTGATGAATAGTTTCTTTTATATGTTAAATTTAACACACCACACTGCAGGCTCCTTGATTAAAAGTCCGATTTCTACCCCTGAATATATTTTTTAATTCATCATTTCGATACAACTGTATTAGAATTATCGTAATTTCGTCTTTGTCAATTGTATTCAAACTTTATAAAAGCCTTGTTACAACTTGATGAATACTGGTTCAGGTGGGTACAATTGTGCTGTTTCTACGTCTTTTCCTCGTATTGTCATGGGTATAACAAATATGTTTTAACATAATGAATTACATAAAAGCAGTTAGATATTTCACCTTTTCATTCTTCCTTTCTATCATTTGTTTTACATCCTCTTTTGCACAAAAGACGATTCCGGTTACCCAGCGCTACTACCTCTCGGGACATGGTGCTGATGATACGATTCTATGGGATTTCAATTGCACCGGAGGAAACAATTCAGGGAAGTGGACGAAAATAGGTGTACCATCCTGCTGGGAATTACAGGGTTTCGGCACCTACCAATATGGGATGAAGTTCTACGGAAAAGCATCCCCGGAAGGTATCGCCAACGAAAAGGGGCTTTACAAATATGAATTTGAGGTACCCGCCGCCTGGAATGGCAAACAGGTTATCCTTACTTTTGAGGCTTCAATGACCGATACTCAGGTAAAAATAAACGGGCAGAAAGCAGGCAGCATGCATCAGGGTGCTTTTTATCGTTTTTCGTACAATATCACCGAACGGTTGAAATACGGCCAGAAGAACCTGCTGGAAGTAACCGTCAGCAAAGAAAGTGAAAACACGAGTATCAACCTGGCAGAACGTCGTGCCGATTACTGGAATTTCGGTGGTATATTCCGCCCTGTCTTCCTGGAAATAAAGCCGGTGATCAACCTGTCGCATGTAGCCATCAATGCCAAAGCAGACGGTACATTTACTGCCAATTGCTATTTAAACAAGGCCATTGAAGGAGCAAGTATCAAAACCGTATTACTCGATACCAAAGGAAATAAAGTTTCGGAGACGACCTCTCCTGTAAAAGCCGGCAGTGATTGGGCTACAGTGACAGCAAATGTCAAGAATCCAGCCCTCTGGACATCTGAAACACCCATTCGATATAAAGCCCGGTTTACTCTGATTGACAAAGATGGGAATGCATTGCATCAATACGATGAATCCTTTGGTTTCCGCACGATTGAAGTGCGCGAAAGCGATGGCATGTATATCAATGGGGTTCGTGTCAATATCCGGGGAATTAACCGCCACAGCTTCCGTCCGGAGAGTGGACGCACGCTCTCCAAGGCTAAGAACATTGAAGATGTGTTGCTGATAAAAAGTATGAATATGAATTCTGTTCGCCTATCCCATTATCCTGCCGACCCTGATTTTTTGGATGCCTGCGATTCTCTGGGATTGTATGTCATGAGCGAATTAGGGGGTTGGCACGGGCACTATGATACAGCAGTTGGAGTAAAATTGGTGGAAGAAATGGTGGAGCGTGATGTCAATCATCCCTGCATAACCTGGTGGAGCAACGGGAATGAAAAAGGCTGGAACGATGAACTCAACGGTGAGTTCCATAAATATGACCCGCAACTTCGTCCGGTTATTCATCCCCAGGGTAACTTTGGAGGATTCGAGACCATGCATTACCGTTCGTACGGTGAGACGCAGGATTACTTACGCAAACCCGAGATATTCATGCCCACCGAATTCTTACACGGATTGTATG
This sequence comes from uncultured Bacteroidales bacterium, assembly GCA_903927945.1. Lineage (GTDB taxonomy): Bacteria > Bacteroidota > Bacteroidia > Bacteroidales > Paludibacteraceae > Paludibacter. The sequence continues at coordinate 15,450 of CAIYOZ010000002.1, forward strand.
ATGGTGGCCTGGGTGCTGGACTCTGGGATTACTGGGAAATGATGCGTACGCATCCCCGTTGCATGGGTGGATTTCTGTGGGTTTTTGCCGATGAAGGCGTAAAAAGGGTAGATATGAATGGTTTTATCGACAACCAGGGAAACTATGCCTGTGACGGTATTGTCGGACCTCATCATGAAAAAGAAGGTAGTTATTATTCTGTGAAGCAAATATGGTGTCCTGTTCAGGTCATGGAAAAAACAATAGATGCCGGCTTCAAAGGGTTGTTCACCATAGAGAACCGTTACGATTTTCGGAATATCAGCACCTGCCGTTTTATCTGGAAACAAGTAAAATTCCCTGCAGCTTCCGACACCAAAGGTGAAGTGAAAATCATAAAACAAGGAGAAGTAAAAGGTGCGAACATAGCACCTCATTCATCCGGTAAACTGAACCTGGATATATCCCTGGACTCACAGGCCGACGCACTCTTTTTAACTGTGTTGGATTACATGGGTAATGAACTCTGGAGATGGTCGTACCCGATTATTAAAAACACACCAGCACAGAAAACTTCAAATGAAGGTACACTGGCAACACAGGAATCAACTTCAGAAACACTTGTTATCAATGCAGGCAATAAGAAATTTACGTTCAGCAAGAAAGACGGTGAGCTAAAAGTAGTCACTATCATGGGAAAACTCATCAGTTTTGCCAACGGACCCCGCTTTATTGCGGCTCGTCGTGCGGACCGTTCACTCGACCAGTTCTATAATCACGATGATGATCAGGCTAAAGAAAAAGACCGTACTTATACTGAATTCACCGATGCTGCTGTCTTCAAAGGTTTCGACATAAAGGAAGATGGTAAAAATTTGATTATAACAGCGAATTATAAGCTGGGAAACCTGGATAAAGCACAATGGACTGTTTCTCCAACCGGGAAACTAACCCTGGATTACAGCTATAACTTCAATGCTGTGGTTGACCTGATGGGAATCAAGTTCGATTATCCGGAAGATAAAGTACAAAGCAAACGGTGGTTGGGTGACGGGCCTTACCGCGTCTGGCAAAACAGGTTACAAGGTCCGGTCTACGACATTTGGGCAACTGATTATAACGATCCAATCCCCGGAGAAAGTTTTACCTATCCTGAATTCAAAGGTTATTTTGCCCACGTGAACTGGATGAACATAAAGACCAGTGAAGGGGAGATAGGCATTGCCAATGAAACGCCGGAGACATATGTAGGAGTTTATGAACCCCGGGACGGTCGGGATAATTTGCTTTATACGTTGCCAAAAAGCGGGATATCAGTATTAAATGTTATTCCGGCAGTACGCAACAAAGTGAATGCAACCGATCTGATCGGACCATCCTCACAGCCTAAATGGGTACATGGGGAACAGAGCGGACGAATCATTTTTAATTTCAACTAATTGAACCACAAAAACAAAAAGAGATTTAAATTTTATGAACTCATTTGTCTTTTGTGCGAAACCTATCAACATGAAACATTTCAAATCGATTCTGATTGTTCAATTTATTCTAATAACCGGACTTAGTTCTATTGGGGCACAACCCTCGCTGCGTGAACAGTTCGTTCACCCTCCTGTTGAAGCCAAACCCTGGACTTTCTGGTATTGGATGTACGGAGCTGTTTCCAAGGAAGGCATCAAAGCGGATCTGGAAGCCATGAAGCAGGTTGGGTTGGGAGGTGCCTATTTAATGACCATCAAAGGAACCAATGAAGGTCCCGGTTATAAAGGGGCTGTATCACAATTGACTCCGGAATGGTGGAAAATGGTACGTTACAGCATGGAACAAGCTGACCGTTTAGACTTGAAATTAGGAATGCATGTCTCCGATGGGTTTGCATTGGCCGGTGGACCATGGATTACACCGAAAGAATCCATGCAAAAAGTAGTATGGAGTGACACCATCGTTGCAGGAAGTAAAACTTTATCAATATCGCTCACGAAACCGGAGACATATAATGGCTACTATGAGGACATTGCCGTGTATGCCTTGCCACTGAAAGAAAAGAACAAAGACTTCATTTCTTATGGAAAAGACAGACCTGTCGTCAGTTCTGACAATCCGGAGGATACTTCTCCGTTTTCTATTTCAGGAAAGGACTTTAAATCTTCAGTACCCTGCTGGATTCAGTATACCTATTCCGGTCCTTTCACTTTACGAAGCATCGAAGTGACTCCTTCGGGAAATAATTTTCAATCGCAACGGTTATGTGTCATGGCCAGTGACGATGGGAAGAATTTCAGGTTAGTCAAGCAACTTATTCCTGCCCGGCAAGGTTGGCAGAATACGGATCAACCCAGCACATACGCCCTGCCTGCTACCACTGCACGATATTTCCGCCTGACCTGGAATCCTGAAGGAAGCGAACCGGGCAGTGAGGACCTGGATGCTGCAAAATGGAAACCAACCCTTAAAATCAAACAACTTAGCCTGAGTTCCACTCCCCGCATCAATGAGTGGGAAGGAAAAGCAGGTTTGGTATGGCGCGTGGCAAACAGAACCACTTCTGCTGAGATCGCAGCGAATGAGTGTGCTCCCAAAGCTGAAATAATCAACCTTACTTCCTATATGAAGAATGGCGTACTCACCGTAAAACTACCCAAAGGTAACTGGCGTATACTGCGTATGGGGCACACTTCAACGGGACATACCAATGCTACTGGAGGTGCGGGGAAAGGACTGGAATGCGATAAATTCAATGAAACGTCTGTACAGAAACAATTTGACAATTGGGTTGGGGCGATCTTTGCAAAAACAGACTCGGTGTTGGCTCATCGGGTCTTAAAATTTATGCATATCGATAGCTGGGAATGGGGCAGTCAGAACTGGAGTGATAATTTTGCCTCAGAATTTAAGTCTCGAAGAGGCTATGATCTGATGCCTTATTTACCCTTGCTGGCCGGTTATTCGGTCGAAAGTGCAGAAGTATCAGAAAAGGTATTGCATGATGTACGAACAACTATTTCCGACTTGGTATCGGATGTCTTTTTCAGGGTTATGCAGAAGAATGCAAAGGCATACGGGTGTGAAACATCAGCCGAATGTGTGGCTCCGACCTTTGTCAGTGATGGCATGTTGCATTATAAAGAGGTGGACAGGCCCATGGGTGAGTTCTGGTTACGGAGTCCAACGCATGATAAACCCAACGATATGCTCGATGCCATTAGCGGAGCCCACATCTACGGAAAAAATATCATTCAATCGGAAAGCTTCACCCAGTTACGTGTCAGTTGGGACGAAGATCCTGCTTTGTTGAAACCGTTACTCGACAGCAAGTTTGCCCTTGGGATCAACAAAGTATTCTTCCATGTATTTGTCCATAACCCGTATCTTGATCGGGCTCCGGGAATGACACTCGATGGCATCGGACACTTCTTTCAACGGGACCAGACCTGGTGGCATCAGGGCAAAGCCTGGGTGGATTATGTGCAACGTTGCCAGGCTATGTTACAATATGGTCACCCTGTAAACGATATAGCCGTATTTACGGGAGAAGAGATCCCACGCCGGGCTATTTTGCCAGATCGGTTGGTGCCTTCACTACCCGGTATTTTTGGTGCAGAACGGGTGGAAAGTGAAACGATCCGTTTGAAAAATGAAGGGCAACCAATGCGGGTCATGCCAGCCGGTGTTTCTCATTCAGCCAACATGGCTGATCCGGAGAAGTGGATCAATCCCTTGCGGGGTTATTCTTACGACTCGTTTAACCGGGATGCCCTCTTAAGACTCGCGAAGGTAAAAGACGGGGAAATTACATTACCCGGGGGAGCATCCTATAAGGTATTGGTATTGCCACTACCCCACCCTATGAGTCCTGACAATGTGCCTTATTCTGCCGAAGTGCAAGCCAAAATCAGCGAATCGAAACAGGCAGGGGTGATCATACCCGAGCTGCCCTATAAACAGGATGATTTTTCTGCTTACGGACTTCAACGCGATGCCATTGTGCCGGAAGGAATTGAATGGACACACCGTCGTAGTGATGATACCGACATTTATTTTATCTCTAATCAGGAAAACAAGGAAAGAATGATTGAGCTATCATTGCGCGTTCAAGGCAAAATACCTGAACTGTGGAATCCTGCGACCGGTGAAATGACCCGTCGGGTATCGTGGAAAACAGAAGCCGGAAGAACAGTCCTGAAGTTTAAATTAGACTCCCATGAATCTACTTTTGTAGTATTCACTCAACCGACGAGTGAATCAAACTCTATGGAAAAACAAGTAAAAACAAGTACTATATCCTTGAAAATAAAAGACAAATGGACCGTCACTTTTCCTGCTATCAATAAATCAATAACCTCGGATACTTTATTTGACTGGAGTAAAAATTCCGACTATCATATTAAATACTATTCGGGAACAGCTACCTATCATTCAACTTTCAGTTGGAAAAATAACGTTCAGCAAAAACAGGTATATTTGCAGTTGGGTAAAGTGGCAAATCTGGCAACCGTAAGCATTAATGGATTTGTCTGTGGTACAACCTGGACCTCTCCCTACCGGGTAGAAATAGATAAATCATTAAGAGAAGGTACAAATACCATTGATATTGAAGTTGTCAATACCTGGGCAAATGCGCTGAACGGTTCTGATAAAGGGACTCCTCCCTTCCCCGGAATATGGACCAATGGAAAATATCGAATGAGTGAGGATAAATTACTGGTATCAGGACTCATTGGTCCGTTATCCATTATGATGAATGAATAAAATCTTATAAAACAATGAAACACCTAAAAAATTCTATCCTTTTAGTATTCCTGGCATGTATTACCACACTATCGGCAGAAATAAAACTACCGGCTATTTTCTCGGACGGTATGGTGATGCAGCAAAAGATAACTGCCAATATATGGGGGAAAGCCTCTGCTAAAGCGCAAGTAATTCTTACCTCCAGCTGGGATAAGAAAAAACAGACTACGACGGCTGATGATCAGGGTAACTGGAAAATTGCATTCAAAACACCCACTGCGGGAGGTCCCTTTACGCTGACTATTTCAGATGGCAAACCTTTCGTATTAAAAGATATCCTAATGGGTGAAGTCTGGCTTTGCTCGGGTCAAAGCAATATGGAAATGCCCATGAAAGGCTTCAAGAATCAACCGGTCGAAGGATCAAACATGGATATCCTGAAAAGCACGAATACAAACCTGCGACTGTTCACCGTGAAACGTAATTCCACCATTGAAAGCCAAACCGACGTATCCGGCCAATGGCAGGAAGCAGCACCGCTGAGTGTACGTGACTTTAGTGCCACGGCTTATTACTTTGGCCGGTTGTTGCAGGAGACGCTTCATGTGCCCGTAGGGTTGGTATCCAGTTCCTGGGGAGGATCGTGCATTGAAGCATGGATGACTGAAGATATGCTGCATGCCTTTCCATCGGTGAAGATTCCAAAGACAGAAAAAGACATAAAAGAGAAAAACCGTACACCTATCACCCTGTATCAGGCCATGATTCATCCTCTAGTCGGTTTAACCCTGAAAGGAGTTATCTGGTATCAGGGCGAAACCAATTACGATCATGCGAACACTTATGCCGATATGTTTACCACTATGATTAATGGTTGGCGTAAGAACTGGGGACAAAGTGATACGATTCCTTTCTATTATTGCCAGATTGCCCCTTTCGACTATTCAATTATCACCGAGAAGGGTAAGGAAGTCATCAATTCTGCTTATTTGCGTGAAGCGCAGGGAAAAGTTGAACAGCATGTGCCTGCAACAGGGATGGCTGTTTTATTGGATGCCGGGCTTGAAAAAGGGATTCATCCTATTAAGAAACAGCTTGCCGGCGAAAGGCTTGCCTTACTGGCATTAACAAAAAGTTATAAGATCCAGGGCGTGGCAGGTGAAAGTCCCTATTATAAAGGAATAGAAATTCAGGGCGACACGGTAATGGTTAGCTTTGAACGAGCCAATATGTGGATAGCAGCTAAAAACTTCGAGTCAAAGCTATTTACGGTGGCAGGTGCTGATAAAGTATTTCATCCCGCCAAGGCATGGATTGTACGCAGTAAGATGTATGTAAAGAGCGAAGCTGTTGCCAAACCGGTTGCAGTACGTTATGGCTTCGAAAACTATGTGGAGGGTGATTTATACAGTAACGAAGGATTGCCGGTATCCTCATTCAGGAGCGATAACTGGTAAGAATACCAACCCAAAAAGGGATGTATCAGATAATATCCACTATGAAAAAAAAGACTCTTTTACCCTGGAAGATTTTTTCCACTTCTCCACTTAACGGGAAGGGGTTTGTCGTACGATGTTATCTGATTTTCTTACTCTCCCTGATCACTTCATCACTTTTTGCCACTGAGAAGAGTTTGATATGGACTTCACCATCGCACAATTCTTCGGAATCAATGCCCTGTGGTGGTGGGGATACCGGTCTCAATGTATGGGTGGAAAACGGTGATTTGCTCCTTTATGTAAGTCGTAGTGGCACGTTCGATGAAAATAACACTTTGCTCAAACAAGGACGTTTCCGCCTGCACCTTACGCCTAATCCATTTCTGAACGCTCATGATTTTCGTCAGGAATTAAAACTGAATGATGGGTATGTGGAGATTTCCGCTGCCGGAACGATTTTGCATGTTTGGGTGGATGTATTTCATCCGGTAGTACATATTGATATACAAAGTAAAACTCCTGTTTCATCAGAGCTTCGTTATGAAAGCTGGCGGTATCGCGACCGGCTGATTCGCAAAGGCGAGGGACAACAGGATTCCTATAAATGGGCGCCACCTGAAGGATTATTGATGCGACACGATTCTGTTTCAGCTTCAGGAAATGCAGTTACTTTCTTTCACAGTAATCCTTCCAACACCATTTTTGATGTGGCGGTTACACAACAAGGCATGGAAAGCGTCAAGTCGCAATTAATGAATCCACTGGCAAATCTTACTTCCGGAGGCCGTGCCTGGGGCGATAATCTGACATTCGGAAGAATAGAAAATGGGAAATATGCCGGCACGGATTATCAGGCATGGTGTTTTGGAAGTATAAAACCCTTTAGAAACCAGCACATCAACATTGCCCTGTATACAGGTCAAACACTGGACATAGCTACCTGGGAAAAAGGACTGGAAAAAACGATTGCATCTATATCTCCAAAAGCGGACCACAAAAAGTCTATTGCCTGGTGGAATGCCTTCTGGGACCGGAGTTATATTCATGCTTCAGGCCAGGCGACAGAACTATCCAGGAATTACACGCTTTTTCGGTATATGCTGGGGTGTAATGCCTACGGAACCTCCCCCACTAAATTCAATGGCGGGTTGTTTACGTTCGATCCTTCCCTGGTTGATTCGGCTCAGGCTTTCACTCCCGATTACCGAAAATGGGGAGGCGGAACTTTTACCGCCCAGAACCAACGGCTCGTGTACTGGCCTATGTTGAAAAGCGGTGATTTCGATATGATGCCCTCCCAGTTTGATTTCTACAATCGCTTGTTGAAAAATGCCGAATTACGCTCCCGGGTATATTGGGGACATGCCGGTGCCTGTTTTGCCGAGCAACTTGAAAACTTCGGCTTGCCCAACCCCAGTGAATACAGTTGGAAACGACCCGATTACTCCGACAAAGGTGTGGAGTATAATGCCTGGCTTGAATATGAATGGGATACCGTACTGGAATTCTGTCAAATGATCCTCGAAACCCGCGATTACAACAATGCCGATATAAACCGGTACTTGCCATTGATTAAAAGTTCCGTTCGTTTCTTTGACGAGCATTACCGTTACCTGGCATTGCATCGTGGACGCAAGGCACTGGATGCCGAGGGGCATTTAATCTTGTTTCCATCTTCTGGTTGTGAAACTTACAAAATGGCGGACAATCCTTCGAGTACCATTGCCGCTTTACGCACGATCTTAAAAACCATGGGAAGCAAAGACTCCCTGTTAGCAACTATTCCACCGGTTCCTTTACGGACACTAAACGGGAAAACCCTGATATCTCCTGCCAAAACGTGGGAACGGGTCAATAATACCGAATCTGCACAACTGTATCCTGTATTTCCCTGGCGAATATACGGAGTCGGAAAAGACAGTCTGCAAGTTGCCCGAAACACCTATTTATACGATCCGGATGTATTGAAGTTCCGCAGTCATGTAGGTTGGAAACAGGATAATATCTTTGCCGCCTGTCTTGGTCTGACTGACGAAGCAAAACGGCTTGCTTTGCTTAAACTGGCTAATGGCCCATATCGTTTTCCTGCTTTCTGGGGTCCCGGTTTCGACTGGGCACCCGATCATAACCGGGGAGGAAGCGGCATGATCGGTCTGCAGGAGATGCTACTCCAAACCACAGACAGTGGAAAGATTCTACTTTTCCCTGCATGGCCTCCAGAATGGAATGTGCATTTCAAATTGCATGCACCAAAAAACACGACGGTTGAAGCTGAACTAAAAGAAGGGAAAGTGATCACCCTGATTGTTTCACCAGAGAGCAGATTGAAAGATATCAAGATGATGATAGGAAATAAAGACTACAAATCAAGTCAAAGTTCACTAAGACATATGAGATAAATACAATTCGTTATTCAAGTTTTGTCCTTGCTACATTCTTGCCTTCGAAGTGAAAGGGTCTTGTTTGATAAACTAAACAATCTCTTTTAAATACGATAATGATACCTACATAACACCTATATATTTAAATACGTATTGAATAGGTATTATATAGGTATTATCTCAAGACAAAGGTAGGTCAAAGGCATGAACAATTATTCAGCAGGCGAGGAGAAATACTGAGTCAAAATAAATAAAAACAAATTATTTGTGGTAACTTTGAATTCAACAGTTTAAAGTATCCGCAACTCAACTCAAGAAGATGAAAATAAAGAATACACTTTTGGCATTCCTGCTCATTATACTTCCTGCAAACATTCTTGCGATTCAGGAAACGTCGGTTGCCGGTTTTATCCAACTCCCCGGAAGTGGAAGGCAAGTGTATAACTTTAATCCCGGATGGCGGTTTTATAAAGGGGATATAAAGAATGCCGAAAGAAAGGATTTTGATGATTCACAGTGGGAAGTGGTAGCCACACCCCATACCGTGGAGCTTATGCCGGCGGAGGCCAGTGGAGGCAGGAATTACCAGGGCGTAGCCTGGTACCGCAAGCATTTTGTAATACCCGCTGAAGCGAAAGGAAAAGATGTTTCGCTTCATTTTGAAGCGATCATGGGGAAACAAAGTATTTATATCAACGGGAAATTAGTAAAAGAACATCTGGGTGGGTATTTACCCATTACCATCCAACTTTCAGAACAAGGAATCCAGGCGGGGGATACCTGTTTGGTTGCCGTGATGACTGATAACAGCGACGATAAGACCTACCCTCCAGGCAAACCTCAGTACACCCTTGACTTTGCGTATCATGGTGGCATTTATCGCGATGTATGGATGATATGCAAAAGCAAGGTTGCCATTACTGATGCTGTAGAAGCAGCTGAAACAGCCGGAGGAGGTGTTTTTATTCATTATGACAATATCAGCGATAAGAGCGCACAGGTTTTCATCAATACCGAGGTAAAAAACAATGGAAAGGAGACTGAGAATTTGATAGTTGAATCTTCACTGGTTGATGCGCAGGGAATCGTTATCAGGAAAACAGCTACAAGCCTGTCGCTTAAAGCAGGTGAATCAAAAACAGTTAGTCAACAAGCAACTGTTATAAATCCGCATCTTTGGTCACCAGATGTTCCTTATCTCTATCGTGTCAATTCATTGTTAAAAAAAGGAAAGAAAGCTCTCGATGGTGGGACTACACGTATCGGGATCCGCAAAACCGAGTTTCGCGGGAAAGAGGGTTTTTATCTGAATGGCAAACCTTATGGACAGATGATTGGTGCCAACCGTCATCAGGATTTTGCGTATGTGGGCAATGCACTCCCGAATTCCCAGCAATGGCGGGATGCCAAACGGCTCAGGGATGCAGGTTGTACCATAATCCGCACGGCACATTATCCCCAGGATCCTGCATTCATGGATGCCTGCGATGAGCTGGGGCTTTTTATCATTATAGCCACTCCGGGATGGCAATACTGGAATAAAGATCCTAACTTTGAACAACTGGTTTACAAAAACACCAGAGACCTGATTCGCAGGGACCGGAATCACACCTCGGTTATCATGTGGGAACCCATCTTAAATGAGACACGATACCCGCTTGGGTTTTCATTGAATTCATTAAAGATTTGCAGGGAGGAATTCCCCTATCCGGGAGCTCCTTCCGCTGCAGCCGATCTGCATTCGGATGGTGTGGCAGACAATTATGATGTGGTATATGGCTGGCCGACGGATGAAGGAAAGGCGAAACAAAGTATCTTCACCCGGGAGTTTGGTGAGAATGTGGATGACTGGTATGGACATAACAACAATAACCGCGCTAGCCGCAGCTGGGGGGAACGTCCCCAAATTGTACAGGCTCTGTCGCTGGCACAATCGTATGATGCCATGTTTCACACCACCGGGCAGTTTATCGGTGGTGCCCAATGGCATCCGTTCGATCATCAACGTGGTTATCATCCCGACCCTTATTGGGGAGGAATCTTTGATGCATTCCGCCAACCTAAATATGCGTATTACATGTTTAAAAGCCAGGTTGATCCAAAAATACAACATTCGATAGCTGACGATGGCCCCATGGTATTCATAGCCCATGAAATGACTCAGTTTTCCGACAACAATGTAGTGATATTCAGTAATTGCGATTCGGTAAGACTTACAGCCTACGAAGGGAAAAGCTGGACAAAACCCGTTTTGCATGAGAAAGGACATATACCCTATGCCCCGGTTACTTTTGATAATGTATTTGATTTCTGGGAAGCCCGCGAGTATTCATACGTCCAAAAAGAATGGCAGAAAATAAGTTTACTGGCCGAAGGTTTTCTCAATGGGAAAGTGGTTTGTTCTGAAAAGAAAATGCCATCCCGCCGATCGACTAAGATCCGCCTGACCCTCGACAGTCAAAAGCAATCACTGGTGGCGGATGGCTCCGACTTTATAATTGCCGTGGCAGAAATAACGGATGATAATGGCAATGTCCGTCGCCTGGCAAAGGACAATATTGTATTCACGGTAGAAGGTGAAGGCGAAATCATTGGAGACGAAAAAATCGGAGCAAATCCCCGAGCCGTTGAATTTGGCTCTGCTCCAGTATTGATACGCTCGACCAGGAAGGCAGGAAAAATAAAAATCAAAGCTCATGTGCAATTTGAGGGTACGCAGGCACCCACAGCCACAGAACTTGAATTTGAAAGCATACCTGCCACTTTCCCGCTTTGTTTTATGGACCAACAAAAGGTCACAGAGAATAAAACTGATAATTTGCAGTCTAAAAAGATTCAGCTCTCGGAGGAAGAGAAACAAAAATTATTGAAAGAAGTAGAACGCCAACAAACTGATTTTGGTGAAAAAAAGTGATTAGTTGATTAGTTAATTAATTAGTATATTAAGTTAATTGGTTGGAAAAGGAGGACTTTGAAGACCTTGGCGACTCAACTAGCCAATTAACTTAATAACTTAATCAACAAATCAACAAATCAACGATTAATTATTCAACTAATCAACTAATCAACCAATTAACTTAATATACCAATTAACCAACAAACAACAATGATAAAAAAAACATTCCTGACATTCTGTATCTTGCTGACTGTCTTCTCTCATCTTACCGGGGAAGTAATCCTTCCTAAGATTATCGGACATAATATGGTGCTTCAACGCCACAAAACAGTGCCTGTTTGGGGTACAGCCACCCCGGGTGAAAAAGTATCAGTAACTTTTGGGGCACAACACCAGGAAACTATTGCCGGAGATTCAGGGAAATGGCAAGTGAAGCTTAATCCCATGGAAGCTTCCGAGTTGCCCCGTGAAATGATCATTTCGGGTACAAACACCATAAAACTGAGAAATATACTGGTGGGTGAAGTTTGGTTATGTTCCGGACAATCGAACATGGAATACAGCATGCGAAAAAACAGCAAGATACAGCCGACGGTTAAAGGAAACAAACCGCCTGAAGACGATCTATCGATGGCTAATAATACGAATATCCGCATTTTCCTGGTGAAGCGGAAGTACATGTCCCCCGATTCAACACATAGCGGTTGGGAAACTGCCCGTGGAGTTGCCCTGAGAGATTTTTCTGCCGTCGGGTATTTTTATGCCAGAGAACTCTATCAGAAATTACATATCCCCATCGGCATGATTTCCTCAGCCGTACCGGGAAGCCGGATTGAACCCTGGATAGAAGCTAAAAAGCTGGAGACCTCTCCGAAAATGAAGAACGGCAAGATATTAGAACCATTATCAGAAGACAAAGGAGATCCCGGAAAGTTTTACACAACCATGATTCAACCGCTTATCCCATTTTCAATCAGGGGATTCCTTTGGTATCAGGGTGAATCGAACTGTTTCCTGAACGAGAACATACGTTATGCCTATAAGTTTAAGACCCTGATCGAAAGCTGGCGCAATGATTGGATGGATGATAGAATGCCTTTCTATTTTGTGCAAATTGCACCATTCCATTATTCAGGATCCAAAGATGTTCGTCCCCATACAGCAGAAAACCTGCCTGAATTTTGGGAAGCACAGTCATTAGCACTTCAACTACCCAAAACAGGCATGATTACCATAACCGATCTTGTCGATAGTATTGTTGATATTCATCCCGCCTACAAATGGGAAGTTGGACGACGGTTGAGTTTGGTTGCTTTGAATAAGACTTATGGGTTTAAAGACATTATTTGTTCTGGTCCAACTTTTCAACAGATGAAAATAATCAACGATAAGATCGAGGTTACTTTCACAAATACAGGCAGTGGCCTGATGAGTCGGGATGGTAAACCACTTACCTGGTTTAGTATTGCGGGATCGGATGGAAATTTCGTACCGGCACATGCTGAAATCCGTGGAAACAAAGTTATCGTATCCTCCGATGACGTTAAAAAACCGAAATATGTTCGATTTGCATGGAACGAAGCTGCCCAGTCAAACTTCATCAACAATGAAGGTTTGCCCGCTGTGCCGTTTCGCAGCATGAATCAATGGGAGAAGATCTTTTAAGGAACTTATATTGTCCTAAAAATCAGATAAACCATTAAAAAATAGCACTTGTACAATTGCAATTAGTTTCATACATTTGTATAATGAGATTTGAAGTATGCGTATTTTAAAAGAAATTCGTTTGAATAATTTCATGTTCAGTATTTTTCCATTTTTACATAACGAATTCTTTAATTTAATATGAAGAAGTTATTACTTTCCGTTCTATTCGTTTTTATAGCGCTACAATCAAGCTTTTGTAATAAAAATATGATTGTTCAGGACTATACAACGGAGAATGGATTGCTCCATAATACAGTTTTTTGCAGTATCAAAGATGCAGATGGATTTATGTGGTTTGGCACCTGGTATGGCCTTACCAGTTTCGACGGCGTAAAATTCAAGAGTTATAACAATCGGGATGATTACAACACAGACATACCACCACTTAAACTGCAAGCGATTGTGGAAGCAAAAGATGGTAATCTGTGGGTAAAAACCATTGACCATCGGTTATACTACTTTGATAAACGTTCTGAACTCTTTTATGACGTTTTTAATGTCATAAAGAGGAAATATTCAGTTAGCCCCAAAATCATTAAGATACAAAAAACAGCATCAGGTGATTTATTGCTTCTGACAAAGAATAAGGACTTATTGAAAGCCGTATCGAAAGGGAATGGTCACTTTGATGTTTCCCTGTTGTACGATTCCCAAATCAAGCGGGAACATAAATTAATGAACAACCTATTGGTTGAAGATGCAGCTTCATTAAACTGGATTGGATTAGACTTCAAAATTATCTCCTGTCAAAAAGGAAATGCATTGAGATCAAAACCTTCCGATTTTGTGCTACGAAAAATAGCACTCGATGCGGGACAGGAATTTACGTGTGCCTGTTTATCCGGAAGTATTCTGTGGTTGGGGGATAGTAATGGCAACATTTACAAGGTGGACTATAATACCGGGAATGTCACAAAAAGGACGTTAATCCAGGGAAGCGTGATCCAAAATATAATCAGTGATGCCGGTAAGAACTTATTTATTGCTATTCAGAATAAAGGCATTTTTGAGTACGACGATCGTTCAGCTGATTTAGTAAAAGTCACTCCTCTGACAGGAAAAGATGTGGTGACTAATTCATATATTGACAGTTACGATAAGTTGTGGTTTGAACTGAACCAAACATCAATTGTTTATTACGACCCATTTAACAAGATTGTCAAAAGGTTCTCTTTACCGGTAGGAAATGTAAACAAAGCTCTGAAAATTCAGGATGGTAAAGACCAGGGAATGTTTTTTCTGACCACTTCAGGTGATGTGGCGTGGTTTGATCGTTCAGTGGGGGCTGTTTCCTTGTTGAATAATCAACCTGAGCTAACTCTGAATGGAACCAAGAAAGTTTTTTTCGATTTATTCCTGGATAAAGATAATATCCTTTGGTTAAGTTCCACTGCCAACGGTGTTTTAAAGATTAGTTTCCCGAAGCAACAATTTAACCTGTTTCATTTACCTCCCACAAATCCGACCTCCACAGATTTTGCAGTAAAAACAATGTACCAGACCAAAAATGGGGACATTTGGGTAGCCACGCGTCAGGGTGAAGTTTATCAACTTGACCGTTCGAAGAAAGTCAAACACGTTTTTTCGGTAAAAAACAATTACATTGGGAATGTCTATAATATCATGGAAGACCGCAAAGGGGATATATGGTTTTCTACAAAAGGGAATGGACTTGTCAGGGCGGAATTAAATAATGCAAGTTCTTCAGGTTTCAATTTCACTCGGTATACGTATGACGAAAAAAATCCATTGTCAATTAGTGGTAATGATGTTTATTATACTTTTGAAGATAGCAGCAACCATATTTGGGTTGGATTATTTGGTGGAGGACTGAACTTAATAACACAAGACCATGGTAAGATAACTTTCAAAAACAAGTTTAACAGTTTTGAACATTATCCGAAGTATGGGCTTTACATGGAAATCAGAAATATCACGGAAGATAAAAATGGTCGTATCTGGGTAGGTACCAGTGATGGTCTTCTATCATTCGATAGTCATTTTAAGAAACCAACTCTGATTAATTTTGAAATTTACCGCTCAGATACTTCTGCATCAAATATCGCTGACAACGATATCTATGTTATGTTTAAAGATGCAGCCTCCCAAATATGGTTTAGTGTCTTCGGAGGAGGATTGTACAAACTTGAAAGTTATAACACGAAAACCAATCTACCGGTTTTCAAATCATATAGTTTAAAGGAGGGCTTGAAAACAGATGTGATCGTTTCCATTATAGAAGACAATGACAATGCACTTTGGCTGGTGACTGAAAATGCCTTGGCACGATTTGACAAAACCAAGGAAACCTGCCGGAATTTCGACAGATATGATGGTTTTTTAAATGTACAGATGGAACAGGAAAGTGCATTAAAATGTCAATCAGGGGATTTATGGTTTGGAAACCGAATGGGCATACTTTCCTTTAATCCTGAAAAAATCGAAACTAACAATTATGATTATAAAACATTTATAGTCGATTTCCTTATTTCGAACCGGGATTTGAAAAGTTTCAAGGGGAAACCTATTCTCAAGGAATCGATCCGTTATGCCAATTCAATAACACTCGACCACAATCAATCGACTTTTGTGATTGAATTTGCAGCGTTGAACTATTATAATCAAAACCGGGTATCGTACAAATATATTCTGAAAGGATTTGAAGAAGAATGGCACTTTAACGGCAAAAACCGTATTGCTTCGTACCCGAACATTCCACCCGGGAAATACATCTTCAAAGTACAGACCATTGATGAAGCCAATGCATCCCTGAATTCGGAAAGATCGTTGGAAATCATCATATTGCCTCCCTGGTGGCAGACATGGTGGGCGTATACGTTTTACACAATCCTGGGAATTATTCTGATATATATGATCATTCGGGGTGTATTGTTCTATATCAAAATGCGGAATGACATCTATGTTGAACAACGGGTATCGGAATTAAAAATTAAATTCTTCACGAACATTTCGCACGAATTAAGGACTCCGTTGACACTGATCATGGGACCTATCCAGGAATTGAAACAAAAGCAACAACTCAACGAGAAGGGGTTGCAATACATCTCCATGATTGAAAAGAATGCCAGTCAAATGCTTCAACTTGTAAATCAAATTCTTGATTTCCGAAAGATACAGAACGGGAAAATGATTTTACACGTTTCGCAGTTTGACTTAAACGAGCTCATTAATTCTTTTCATAAAGAATTCAGTGTCATGTCTGAAGAAAAGGAAATCAGCTACACTTTCCATCTGGTTGATGAGGAGATATTGATTTGGGCTGACAAGGAAAAACTAGAAATAGTGGTGCGCAATATTCTTTCGAATGCGTTTAAATTCACACAAGCCGGAGGAAATATCTTTATTACGTCCGGCTTGTCGGATGATGGCTTGCACTGTTTTATACGGGTAGAGGATACCGGTATTGGCATTCCACAGAATAAAATATCCGAGATCTTTGAAAGATTCTTTCAGGGTGAAAACTCGAAGAACAGTGATTATCCCGGCACCGGTATTGGACTGGCGCTCTCAAAAGAAATCGTCAACTTGCATAATGGCAATATAACCGCTGCCAATAAACCGGAGCAAGGCACTGTGTTTACGATAGAATTGAACTTAGGCAAAGATCACTACATTCCCTCTGAAGTCAACTTTTATGTAAACGACTCCATCACTGAAAAATCGGATGATGACAGTGAAATTGATTCTGAATCAGATAAAACGGCAATAGGTGAAACAACAGAAAACAGAAATGAATTGCCTACATTGTTGGTGGTGGAAGACAATAAAGATTTATGCAATTTACTGAAGCTTCAACTGGAAGATAAGTATAAGGTTTACATTGCCGAAAATGGTGTGGAAGGATTGAAAAAAGTAAATCTCTACCATCCCGACATTGTGGTGACTGACCAGATGATGCCTGAAATGACCGGTACTGAAATGTTGATTAATATACGTCAGGACTTCCAGATCAGCCATATTCCGGTGATCATATTAACGGCAAAGAGTGACGACGAAGATAAGATCAAGGCCATCAGCATGGGTGCCAATGCTTATATTACAAAACCTTTCAACAAAGAGTATCTGATAGCCTGCATCGAACAATTGCTCAGTGATCGTAAAGTATTCCGGGATAAGGTCTGGAAACAGGAGAAAAACGCAGTACCCGATAATGTGGACACGTACGAAAACTACCTGGTGAAAAAAGATATTCAATTCCTGGATAAGATTCATCAGGTCATTGAGGAAAACATTGACAACAGCGATTTCAACATAGACACCATCGCCGATAACATCGGACTAAGCCGCTCTGCATTTTTCAAAAAGCTAAAGAGCCTTACGGGGTTGGCTCCGGTGGATACCATCAAAGAAATACGATTGACAAAGTCGATTGAATTGCTTAAAAACACCGACATGACCATTTCTGAAATTGCTTTTGCAGTAGGTTTTAAAGAATCAGGCTATTACGGCAAATGTTTCCGCAAGAAATATGACCAAACACCCACTGAATATATGAGTAATTACAGAAAAAAATAATTTAAATGATTACAAAAGGGTTTCTTTTTCGTTTTAAGTACATAAAATAGTTCATAATGAAAAGAAATCAATTTACAAAAGTTTTATCGATATTGGTATTAACTGTTTCTGTACTGCCTGTGATGGCACAATACCCAATAATTCCGGATTCAGTAAAGAAAAGAGCGGCTCGAGAAGAAGCGGAGATCAATCGCAAATCGGACCTGGCTTGGCAAGAAGCTTTGCCTATTGTGACAAAAGAAGCCGAATCAGGTCGCCCCTACAGACCCTGGGCTGCAAAACCCGAAGACTTATTGAAATCAGAACTTCCTGCTTTTCCGGGAGCTATGGGCGGTGGTGAATATACTGCCGGTGGCCGGGGAGGCAAAGTGATTGTCGTAAAATCATTGGCAGATGAAGGGAAGGGTACTTTCCGTGAGGCCTGTGAAGTAGGCGGAGCACGTATCATTGTGTTTAACGTTGCCGGAGTCATTCGACTGAAGACACCCATCCATGTTCGGGCACCCTACGTGACTATTGCAGGACAAACAGCTCCGGGTGACGGGATATGCGTCACAGGAGCTTCCTTTTTAATCGATACCCATGATGTCATCCTTCGCCACATGCGATTCCGCCGGGGTGCTCAGGATGTAGCCGACAGGGATGATGCCGTAGGCGGAAATCCTGTGGGGAATATCATGATCGACCACTGCTCTGCCAGTTGGGGTCTCGACGAAAACATGTCCATCTATCGCCATGTGTATGAACGTGGAGCCAACGGACATGGCCTGAAACTTCCTACCGTAAATATCACCATCCAAAATACCATTTTTTCAGAAGGATTGGACACCTACAACCATGCTTTTGGATCCACCTGCGGAGGGCATAACTGTATGTTCACCCGGAACCTGTATGCCTCCAACATCAGCAGAAACTGTTCAGTAGGTATGGACGAAGGATTTAATTTTGTCAACAATGTGATCTATAACTGGTGGAACCGATCCATTGATGGCGGGGATTATAACAGCCTGTTCAATATTATCAACAACTATTTCAAACCGGGTCCCATCACTCCATTAGATAAACCCATATCCTACCGCATTCTTAAACCGGAAGCCGGAAGGGATAAGACCAGACCTGTTACATTTGGGAAAGCCTTCGTTTCGGGGAATATCATTGAAGGAAATGAAAAAGTAACTAAGAACAACTGGGATGGTGGCGTGCAATTGTCTGAAGAAGTGAAAGCGGATGATTATTTACCCAAAATAAGAGTTGATAAACCATTTGTTATGCCGAATGTAACCGTCATGGATACCAAGCAGGCATTCAAATTTGTTTTGGATAACGTAGGAGCAAACTTTCCAAAGAGTGATGCGGTGGACATTCGTGTCATTAAAACAGTAAAAACAGGCAAGGCCATCTATGCGGAGAATGCCCCCGAATTCATTCCTAAATATGTAAAAAGACGTTTACCGGCCGATTCCTATAAAAAAGGGATCATAACAGATATCCGTCAGGTGGGTGGACTCCCTGAATATAAAGGGCAACCTTATCTGGATTCAGACAACGACGGTATGCCGGATGCCTGGGAAATTGCAAATGGTTTAAACCCCAATGATCCTTCCGATGCTATCAAAGATTGCAACGGCGATGGTTATACAAACATTGAAAAGTACATCAATGGTATTGATACTAAAAAGAAAGTGGATTGGAAAGTTGAAAGGAACAATCATGATACATTGGCTAAACGAAAAAGTCTGCTCTAAGAAACCGCTTTCAATTTAGCATATTGTTAAGTACCTGAAACTATTTAGACTGGACTAAATGAATTATCCCAAATATGGTAATAAGGTTTATTATAGGGGGCATTGGTTTTCTACTAAGGTTTAATATTTCGAAAATAAGGTTTTTAAATTCAACCACCTTATTTTTATTTTTAGAAATAGTAAACAAAAAGATCCAAATCTCATTACCTTATTTATAGTAGCATCACTTGACATTTATTTTCATTTACTTAAGTGATACTTTTCTATTTCGGGACACGCGATTTCCATATCGCGTTCTTCCTTATTCAACTTAAAATACGTGACAATAAATTTATTAGTAAATGAGGAATAATGTAACCGATTTCAGAACACAAAATATATCATTAAATTCCATCCATCACATATGTGACTATGTATAAGTAAGTGGAAGAGAATAATATCCTATTTTAATTTGATAGAGAAAATGTATTTATTTCAATTGCCGTCCCATTTATGGGACTGATAAAATGATATAGATCTACATGGCTTTAGCCAAATTTAAATTCTATTTGGCTAAAGCCAAACTATTTTTTACATTCAGCCCATCCCATAAATGGGACGGCAATTGATACAAAAACACGACATTATATTGTTCACATTACTTAAATATGTGTTTTATATTAATCTTTATATTGTACCATCTTTTCATTAAAATAATTTTTCGAATGAATGTTATAAAAAACATCAGCACTCTACTATTTTTGTTATCAATTGTATTCATTCAATCGATAACCGCTCAAACCACTTCATTGCAAGTGAAAAAAAATATAGTATCTTATATTCCCGATGCAAAAGGGAACCGTGTACTCGACTTTTCGTATTGCGGATACAAAAGTTCTGAACAGGATATACCGAATCTGAAGAATGTAATTTTTGTTCCTCATGTGACTGGTGAAGCTGATGCCTCTGAAGTCATTCAACGTGCCATCAACTATGTCTCTGCCCTAAAAGCGGACAGCCGTGGTTTCAGGGGAGCAGTCTTGTTGGACAAGGGTATCTTTCATCTTTATAAGAGTTTATGGATTCAAACGTCAGGGGTCGTCCTCAGAGGCTCCGACAAGCACGAAACTGTGCTGTTGAAGCATGAGGTTGATCGTGGTGCCTTGGTGCGTATCGAAGGAGTAAACAATCAATCGGTAAAAGATACATTCAAACTTGCTTCAACCTACATTCCTGTCAACCAAAGAACACTGGAACTTCAATCGACCCAGAATATTAAAGTGGGCGACAGACTGAAAATAGTCCGGCCTTCCACCAAGGAATGGATAACCTCGGTTGGTTGTGATATTTTCGGTGGAGGTATCAGCGCATTGGGTTGGAAACCGGGTGATATGGATGTAACCTGGGATCGGAAAGTGACGGCTATTGATGGTAAAACTGTCACCATCGATGCGCCACTGACCTCTGCCCTTGACGTTCAATACGGAGGTGCAAAGGTGTTTAGTTACAACTGGAACGGCCGTATCAAAGAATCAGGGATTGAAAATCTAACGATGATTTCCGATTATAACAAGAAATACCCAAAAGATGAAGACCATTGCTGGACAGGTATTTCCGTTGAAAATGCCGAAAACTGCTGGGTTCGCCAGATTAATTTCAGTCACTTTGCCGGAAATGCTGTCTTTCTTCAGCCAACCTCCTCACAAATTACGGTAGAGGATTGTATTTCAAAAGACCCTGTCTCAGAAATTGGAGGGTTCCGGAGAATTATTTTTTATACCATGGGTCAGCAGAATTTATTCCAACGTTGTTATTCCGAAAATGGTATCAACGATTTCGCTGCCGGGTATTGTGCACCGGGTCCCAATGCTTTCGTGCAATGTGCAGCCAAAGGAGCGCTGGGATTCAGCGGTTCCATTGATGCCTGGGCATGCGGATTGTTATTCGATGTGGTCGATATCGACGGGAATAATCTTACCTATAAAAACCTGGGGCAAAATAAAAACGGTGCAGGGTGGAATACCTCAAACAGCCTGTTCTACCAGTGTACTGCCTCTGAAATTGAATGTTATTCCCCTGCGAAAGATGCTCCAAACAGGGCGTTCGGCTGCTGGGCTCAATTCTCGGGTGATGGCGAATGGGCGGAATCAAACAATCATGTGCAACCCCGAAGCCTGTACTATGCTCAACTGGCAGCTCGGTTGAATCAGGACGTTTCCTCCCGTGGCCGTATTTTGCCGAAAAACACCAGTGATGCTTCCAGTAGTCCTACAGTGGCCGTGGCAGCAGAAATGGTAAAAGAATCTTACGTTCCGCTTTTAACCCTTGAAAATTGGATTGAACAAGCTCCCTTTACCCCTTCTGTCGATCATTCATCCTTGATGACAACTGACAAACTGAAGAGTCAACCAATGCGGGTGAAAGCATATATACCTGCTTTTGCCATTGTCAATGGACGCTTCGTATGCGATGGAGCATTGATCAACGGTGGAAAACTCGATGTACAGTGGTGGAATGGCAAGCTGAAACCGAATTATATCGATTCATACTTAACCAAACCCCACGTGACACGTTTTGTTCCGGGTCGTGAAGGATTGGGCCTCACTGACCGGATCGACTCGGTCGTGTCCACCATGAAGGCCAAGGGCATTGCGGTTCTCGATCATAATTACGGTTTATGGACTGACCGCCGCCGGGATGATCATGAGAGAATTCGTCGCCGGGATGGTGACGTCTGGGGTCCTTTTTACGAACAACCTTTTGGTCGCAGCGGAGAAGGCACTGCCTGGGACGGTTTATCGAAATATGATCTGAATCGCCCCAATGCCTGGTATTGGTATCGCCTGAAAGAGTTTGCTGATAAAGGACAAAAGAATGGCATGCTGCTTTTCCATGAAAACTTCTTCCAACACAACATCATCGAAGCAGGAGCTCACTGGGTGGATTGCCCCTGGCGTTCGGCCAACAACATCAATGACCTGGGATTTCCCGAACCTATTAACTTCACGGGTGATAAACGTATTTTCAGGGCCAATATGTTTTATGACATTTCCAATCCGGTCCGACGGCAATATTACCGGACCTATATTCGCCAATGCCTGAATAATTTTGCCGACAACAAAAACGTAGTACAACTCATCAGCGCCGAATTTACCGGACCCCTTAAATTCGTTCAGTTTTGGTTGGACGTCATAGCCGAATGGCAGACCGAGACCGGCAAAAAAGCAACGATTGCATTAAGCACCACCAAAGATGTGCAGGATTCCATCCTCAATGATCCAAAACGAGCAGCCGTGGTTGATATCATCGATATCCGCTATTGGCATTATAAAAATGATGGAACAGTGTATGCACCCCTGGGTGGATTGAACCTGGCACCCCGTCAACATGCCCGGTTAATGAAGATCGGAAAGGTGGGATTTAACGATGCCTACAAAGCCGTCAATGAATACAGGACTAAATTCCCGGAGAAAGCGGTGACGTATTATGCTGACAATTACCCGGAACTGGCCTGGGCCGTATTGATGGCAGGTGGTTCTTGCCCCGCGCTTCAAGTGAATGATAACGACTTCTTAACTGCTGCTGCTCAGATGGATGTACAGGAAGTGAAAACCGGTAATTATAAGATATTGGTAAAATCTGGTACGGGAATTATCATTTTCGCCCAGTCAAAATCGGATATTCCGGTTCAACTGGAAAAAGGAAAATATCAACTGAAGTATATAGAACCCAAATCCGGTGGAATTACAGTCCTGAATAAAGCCATTACTGCGAATCAACCAATTGATTTTAAGGTAGAAGCAACGAAGACAGGCGTCTATTGGCTCCAAAAAATATAGACTAAAACTGTCTTATTTACCATTTATTCCCAACAGTGCCGAAACAACAAACAGGTTGTTTCGGCACTTTTTGTACTATTTTAACGCGTAAAATATGTTCTAAAGCAGGTTACCTGATTTTACCACAAGCAAATCAGATTTTCCAACAACTTGATTAATCAACTCTGTATTTTTGTTGCATTGAATTTAGCAACTAAAAGACAATAGTATGATGGAAATTACCAATTTGAAGAAATCACCTTACTTAAATACCGATGTTCAAACTTCAGAATTACTAGTTGATTTCATTAGCGGTGATACCGCCGCATTCTCAAAGTTATACAACCTGCATGTAAACATGCTTTACAATTATGGTTGTAAGATTACCAAAGATGTGGAACTGTTGAAAGACTGTATTCAGGAAGTTTTCATTAAGATTTACAACAAAAGGGCTGAACTGGATACAGTGACTAACTTTAAATCGTACATCATTATTTCTCTAAAAAACAAATTGTGTGACGAAAGCCGCAAACGCATCAATCTTTCAGATATCGCCGTGGAAGAATTAGATGTTATTTCGGGCGACAATGTGGAGAAAGATTATATTGACAACGAAAAAGAGTTGCTTGATAACGTGTTTGTAACAAAAATTCTGAATCAATTGTCTCCCCGTCAACGGACAGCCATTGTTTTATACTATATTGAAGAAAAAAAATACGAGGAAATATGTGCGATCATGGATATGAATTACCAGTCGGTAAGGAACCTTATTCACCGTGGTATTTCCAAATTACGCACCTGCGCCGTATAAACCGATAAATTCTTGAGTTTGTGAGTACATAATGAGTTGAAGTAGCGTCTTTAAATAAAATTAATAGACACTTCGTGAATTCAATAACTGATAAACGCATAGTAAGTATTCTGGTGAATGATGATTTCATTAACTACGTACTGAATCCCAACCTCATACTGAAAGAGAGATGGGAGAATCATTTTACCACACACCCCGACGACCTGCCATTGGTCAATAAAGCCCGACAGATATTACTCGGTGAATATGAGTCCACAGAGCTCTCCCAGGACGCTGCATTAGCTATGGAGCACCTCATCTTTGATAAATGCGGATTACCTTTCAATTAATCACTCCCCTGCCCTTCTTTTTACACCTACCTATAATTTAGGTTATTGGGTTATTTGGTTATTAAGTTATTAGGTTATTAAGTATCGATCTGGTATCTGACTCACTACTACAAACTTCCGACTTCCTTCTTCTGACTTCCGACTATAAACTACCGACTGCCGCACTTCTTACTACCGACTTCTTACTACCAACTGCCCACTATAAACTATAAACTTATTTTGTTAAATGTTTACAGTATCTTTTCTTGTTATTGGGATATACTTATTGTATTTCTGATGATAATTCTTTTAAAGTAAGATTGTTTTTAATATACTAAAGCAGTTTGATTTAGCAAATAAATCCCTTGAATGCTTATTGTACAAAACACATTAATAGAATTTATATATTGTATATAATACAGTATATAAATACCTGTATATGTGTTTTATAACATGGTAATAAAATATTTATTATTCAAAATATACTCTTACATTTGTCGACTTTAATAACGGAAATAAATAATGGCAATAGAAAATTCATTTACGCTTCATATCTCGGTTGACTGTGTAGTATTTGGCTTTGATGGGGAAAAGCTGAAAGTATTACTGATCGAACGGAGTATTAATGAACCAAACGAATTATATAACGACAAGAAACTTCCGGGAAGCATCATCTTCAACAATGAAGATTTAGATGAAGCTGCATCTCGTATTCTGACAGAACTTACCGGTTTGAAAAATATCTATTTAAGTCAGTTTAAAAGTTTTGGAAATCCAGGCAGGACATCAAACCCCAGGGATATCTTGTGGTTGGAACGGACAACGCAATTAAAAATCGGCAGAATAGTCACCGTGGCCTACACTGCGTTGATTAAGATAGACAGGAAGCTGGTATTTAATGCTGCTGATTCATCGGCAAATTGGTATGATATTAAAGAAATTGCAAAAATGCAACTTGCATTTGATCATAATCAAATTATTGAAAAGGGATTGGAACATATTCGGCATCAAGTGAACTTAGAACCTCATTTATTATTTGAATTGTTACCTAAAAAGTTCACCATTTCACAACTTCGTATTATACATGATGTTGTCCATCAAACCCGATCGGATGTCAGGAATTTTCAGAAGAAAGTATCCCAAATGCCTTATTTGGTTATGCTTGACGAAGTAGAAGAGGGAGTTCCTCACCGTGCCGCGAGGTTGTATAAGTATAAGAGAAAGAACCCCTAACCCCTAAAGGGGAACAAAAACCCTTTGGATTGGTGGTTATAAAACAAACAATAATAACTTTTATTGAATAATACTAACGTCTCTTATCCCCCTTTAGGGGCTAGGGGTAATATTTAAGAATATGTATCTACTAGGTTATGATTTAGGAAGTTCGTCTGTTAAGGCGAGTTTGGTGAATGCCACCACAGGCGAATGTGTGTCGTCGGCATTCTTTCCAAAAAAGGAAATGGAAATTATTTCGGTAAAAGCAGGCTGGGCGGAACAAAATCCTGAAATATGGTGGAAAAACCTAAAACTCGCTACGCAAGTAGTGTTGGAAGAATCGGGAGTAAATGCAATGGACATAAAAGCCATTGGTATTTCCTATCAAATGCACGGTCTGGTGCTTGTGGACGAAAACCAACAGGCTATCCGTAATTCCATTATCTGGTGCGACTCACGTGCAGTGCCTTATGGTGAAAAAGCTTTTAATGAAATAGGTGGTGAACAGTGTTTATCCCATTTATTGAATTCTCCGGGCAATTTCACTTTGTCAAAAATGGCCTGGGTAAAGGAAAATGAACCTGAAAACTTTGCCAAAGCAAAATACTATATGTTACCGGGCGATTATCTGGCTATGCGTATGACAGGTGATGCCCGCACAACAGCATCGGGTTTGTCGGAAGGTATTGCATGGGATTTCAAGTCTGAATCTCCGGCTAAATTCCTGTTCGATTACTTCGGTTTTGACACAGCTTTAATACCTGAAATTGTACCTACATTTGGTCAACAAGGAAATCTGACAGCCGATATCGCTGCTGAACTCGGATTAGCTGCCGGAACTCCAGTGACTTACCGTGCAGGAGACCAACCCAACAATGCATTGTCACTAAACGTATTGAATCCGGGTGAAATTGCGGCTACCGGTGGTACTTCGGGTGTGGTTTATGGCGTAAACAGCGATTCGAAATACGATCCCCAATCTCGTGTAAACTCATTTGCACATGTAAATCATACTCCAGAGGATACCCGGGTTGGTGTATTGCTTTGTATTAACGGAACAGCAATTCTAAATACCTGGATAAAGAACAACGTGGCTCCTGAAGGTATCAGCTATGCAGAAATGAACGAATTGGCTGCAGAAATTCCTGTGGGGAGTGAAGGCGTTAGTATCATTCCTTTTGGCAATGGGGCTGAACGTGTATTGGGAAACCTGGAACCAAACTGCTCCATTCACGGTGTAAATTTTAACCGTATTACTAAAGCACATTTTATCCGGGCTGCACACGAAGGTATTGCTTTCTCTTTTAAGTACGGTATGGACATTATGAATCAAATGGGGATTGAAACCAAAACAATTCGGGCAGGGCATGCGAACTTATTCTTGAGTCCTGTTTTCCGTCAGACTCTGGCTAATATCACCGGAGCCACCATTGAATTGTACAATACTGATGGTTCAGTAGGGGCAGCACGTGGTGCCGGAATAGGTGCCGGGATTTATAAAGATGCAGAAGAAGCTTTTGCTACATTGAAAAAGATTCAGGTAATTAACCCCGAACCCGAAAATGTGGAAGCTACGAAAGCGGCGTACGATAAATGGATAATGAAAATATAAGAACCCCTGAAGGGGAACAATTAAAGTCAGTTTTCATTATTCAATTAGGTTTTAAAGCTTAATTTCAAAGTTAAAACCAAATCCTCTTACTCCCCTTTAGGGGTTGGGTGTCATTAAAACAAACTATTAATACTAACTTCTCCGGCTCCGCTTTAGGGGCTGGGGGTCATTAAAATTATTATGTCAACAAAACAGTATTTCCCAGCAGTGGAAAAAATCAAATTCGAAGGAAAAGAAAGTAAAAACCCATTAGCATTCCGTTACTACGATGCTGAGAAAGTGGTTTATGGTAAAACCATGAAAGAATGGTTTAAATTCAGCATGGCCTGGTGGCATACCTTGTGTGCTGAAGGTGGCGATCCTTTTGGTGGTGGCACTCAGGTTCACCCATGGGTAGGAGCTGCCGATGCGTTGCAAGCTGCAAAAGACAAAATGGATGCAGGTTTTGAATTTATGACGAAGATCGGTATTGAATACTATTGTTTCCACGATCTTGATTTAATCAGCGAAGGTAACAGCATAGCAGAATACGAAGCAAACCTGAAAGCTATCGTGGCTTATGCGAAACAAAAACAGGCTGAAACCGGCATCAAACTTATGTGGGGTACTGCGAATGTATTCTCACCAGCACGTTATATGAATGGTGCAAGCACCAATCCTGATTTTGATGCAGCTGCACGTGCCATGCTTCAAATAAAGAATGCGATTGATGCTACTATCGATTTGGGTGGCAAAGCATACGTTTTCTGGGGAGGACGCGAAGGGTACATGTCGTTGCTCAACACCAACATGAAACGCGAAAAACAACACATGGGTATGATGTTGACTAAAGCGCGTGACTATGCCCGTGCAAAAGGGTTCAAAGGAGTTTTCCTGATCGAACCGAAACCAATGGAACCTATGAAACACCAATATGATGTGGATACTGAAACAGTCATCGGATTCCTGAAAGAATTTGGGTTGGAAAACGATTTCAAAATCAACATTGAAGTAAACCACGCTACATTGGCCGGTCACACTTTCGAACACGAATTACAATGTGCTGTTGATAATGGCATGTTGGGAGCTATTGATGCTAATCGTGGTGATGTTCAAAATGGCTGGGATACCGACCAATTCCCGATTGATACTTTTGAATTGACTCAGGCTATGTTAGTGATTCTTCAGGGTGATGGCATGCAAGGTGGTGGTACCAACTTCGATGCAAAAATCCGTCGTAACTCAACCGATAATAATGATTTATTCATTGCTCATGTTGCCGCCATGGATGTTATGGCACGTTCTTTAGAAGCTGCTGCAGCGATACTGGAAGAATCTCCTTATAAGAAAATGGTTTCCGACCGTTACGCCTCTTACAACGCAGGGAAAGGGAAAGAATTCGAAGAAGGTAAACTATCTTTCGAAGACGTTTATGAGTATGCGAAATCAAATGGAGAACCAGCGCAAATCAGCGGTAAACAAGAGCTTTACGAAGCGATTGTAAATATGTACATTTAAAAACAGAAGTAAGAGGTAAGGAGTGAGAGGCAAGTACTTTGTATTCTTACTGCTTACTTCCTTACCTCTTACCTCTTACCTCTTACCTCTTAATTAAAACACATGAACCCAGAAAAAGGAAGTAAATTTTATATTTTCGGAATAACATTGGTGGCCACGTTGGGTGGTTTGCTTTTCGGATACGACACAGCCGTTATCTCGGGTGCGGTCGATTCATTAAAAACTGTATTCCACCTGAATGAAGCTACTTTTGGTAGCATGGCAACAACCTATCATGGTGCCACGGTGGCAAGCGCACTTATCGGTTGTATTATCGGCAGTGCAGTTTCAGGACTTTTTGCCGAGAAATTAGGACGTAAAAACTCATTGCTTCTGGCAGCTATTCTGTTTTTCCTGTCGGCATGCGGTGCAGCATATCCTGAATTTTTCTTCTTTCACAAAGGGGACGGTTCTGTACCGGTGCTGATTGCATTCAACATTTACCGTGTGATAGGAGGAATCGGTGTAGGACTTGCTTCGGCCATTTGCCCTATGTATATTGCTGAAATTGCACCGGCTGAAATTCGCGGGAAACTTGTTTCCTGGAATCAGTTTGCTATTATTTTTGGTATGCTGATTGTTTATTTCGTAAACTATTTCATTACGAAAGGTCAACCACAACAATGGATTGATAGCGAAGGATGGCGCTATATGTTTGCGTCCAATGCGGTACCTGCCGCAGTTTTTGGTATATTATTGTTTTTTGTCCCCGAAACTCCCCGTCATCTGGCGTTGATTGGTCTCGAAGACAAAGCACTGCACATTCTTGGTAAAATCAACGGATCGAACAAAGCCAAAGAAATCCTACAGGATATTAAAGATTCTGCCCACGAAAAGGTGGAAAAAGTACTGGCTTATGGTTGGAAAGTGCTGGTAATAGGCATCCTGCTTTCTGTGTTTCAACAGGCGGTGGGTATCAACGTCGTGCTGTATTATGCTCCAACCATATTCAAAGGACTTGGTTTTGGAAACGATGCTGCCATGTACCAGACGGTCATCATGGGCTTTATCAACATTATCTTTACATTAGTAGCTATCTTTACAGTCGATAAATTCGGACGTAAACCGCTTTTAATTATCGGTTCTATAGGAATGGCCATCGGAATGTTCGCCATTGGATTGTTGGCTCATCTGCAAATTATTGGTGTAAGCACGTTGGTTTTCATTGTCATCTATTCGGCTTCGTTTATGATGTCGTGGGGACCGATTTGTTGGGTATTGATCTCTGAAATTTTCCCGAATACCATTCGTGGCAAAGCAATTGCAATCGCTGTAGCAGCCCAATGGATTTCCAACTTTATTGTTTCGGCTTCATTCCCGGCTCTGCAAGCGGTGAGCATGACTTTCACCTACTGGTTGTACGGAGTCATGAGTATTTTATCAGCCATCTTTGTTTGGAAAATGGTTCCTGAGACAAAAGGAAAAACGTTGGAAAACATAACTAAATTGTGGAGAAAATAAGTAAGTACGCGAAATAAAGAAATGTCCTGTTTATAAATTGAAAATCAGGATCAGAATAGAACGTGGATTCAGGTGGATTCAGCAGATAAATAGTTGATTGGTTGATTAAGTTGATTAAGTCCCAAAAAAGGTATGGAATAGCAGTAAATTTCAAACTTCCACTCTTTACACCCCTTTAATGGGCTTGGAGTTCTTTGTTTCTTCATCCGGCTTTTTTAATTACAAAGCGTGTAGTGGTACCTGACCATTACACGCTTTCATAGTACCAATTAACTAATTAACTCTATCAACTTAATCAACCAATTAACCAATCAACCAATCAACTAATCACCCATCAACGCCATCACATCATTCTTCAATGCTTTTGTATCCTCATCAATCATGTTATCCTTTATTTGATCAATGAATGGAGTAAGTTGTTTTTTGGTTGAAGGATCTATGCGAAGTTCCTCACGTGCATAATTCAAAAATGCCGTCCTGTTTAGATTGGGCGAATCCTTGAATTCCAGTGATTTTTTTATGGCACTCAAATATAATTCACGACCTGAATCATATAGACCCTTTCTGAAATCAACCAAACCCCTTGTCGCCAGTAAACAAACATCAATTTCGCCCTCATTTACAATATTAGACTTAATTTGGGCCAGATAACCCTCGGCTTTCTCAATCTCATTGTTCATAGCACAGGCATAGGCTATGTTATTGATTAATTCGGGATCCATGGGATTTGCCTGAAGGCCTATATTCAATATCTTTTCCGATAACTCATATTCTTTTAAATGAGTGGTTGAAATGCTTGAGGCAAATAATACCGGGCGTTTAGCGAATGGCATGTCTTCAATCCAATCGCTGGCAAAACGAATGGAATCAACGAATTCTTTTCTATTAAAACTAGATAAGGCGCACGATTCATAAAACCGATTCATAGGAAGTGTATGAATATTTAGTAGATCAACATCCTGAAGCAATGATTTGGAGGCAGCCCACTCCGCCTGTGCCAGGCTGTTGTCATTCGGATCGATCAACGAGGTGTGAAATAGTTTCTTTGATTTTTTAGTGGAACCATTGAAATATTCTATTGTTCCTATCGAACTGGCTAGCTCCGAAATACTAGCTGAAGAATAGTTGCCGGATTCAAGCAGGGTTAACCCTCTTTTTATATTATTTGAATTCCGGTCTAACATGGATGAAATTGATATCTCGGAAGCCATCAACCAGGGATCATTTTTTATCAGTTCATTTTTCTTCAACACATGCAGTGCTTGTTCCTTGTCCTGTAGATGAAGATGCAACCGGGCGGCCGACCTGATAATAAACCGGTTGTTCTTACCCAGGTACAAGGCTTTATGAATGGCTAGAACGGATTGATCCACCTGACCGATACTGATATAACACCTTGACAATTCTACATATAAAATCGGATTGTAGGGATAATCAATTATTTTATGTTTTAGTGTGGCTATTTTTTTATGAATAGCATCGATGGAGATACAATCAAACAGGTTATCATCATTTATCTCGTCCATCTTTTGTTCCACTTTTTCCTTTACAGAATTCAGGATGGCCGAAGCCAATGCTTTCTGCGAATTTGTGCAATCCTCTTTATGGGCAAGGATGAACGTTGCAGCCTCTTTTACTTCCTGACAGTTCATCTGTCCGTTCGATACCGCTGCACTCAACAAATCGGCTGCAAACGGCACAGACCTGTTCATATTCCAGTCACCTATATAGTCGTTGATGGAGACTAAATCAACTCTTTTCTCAGGTTGGGAGCTGTTCAATTCTCCCAGACGTGCCGTTTTAGAAAAGCTTTTCCAATTTGGAATAACACGCCTGTCCGCGTTTGTAAATATTATGGCCATGATATTATAGGTTTAATAATGCAAACTCAGCTTTTCTATGCAATATATCCAGCTGGCCTACAAAACGTTCTAAACTATAATTATTCCCTTTAACTCTTATATTCTGAGGATGCCCTCTTTTCTCCGGATTGGGGTGGCACAGGAATTCAATGAGTTGAATGATATCTGCTTTGAGTGATTCGATGGGAATGGAATTCTTAATTTCAATTAAGGATGTATGAAAAGCATTCAGTAAGTAGGACTCATCATTTTTAAACGAATTACTGATACCAATAGGTAATAAGACCGCCAGGTTTTTCATAATGTGTGCCGACATGCTGATGCCCGAAATATAATACGAGATCATGCTTCCCAGCAGATAGCAATCAATGGCATAATTGCGTTCGTGCCATTCATCCTGTTGGTATAAATACCACACTTCAGGTGGGGAATACGTACGGTCTCCTGAAAAAAACATTTTATCGTACGGTCCACTCAACGCCGGGCACATCGATCGACCTAAGTCTCCAATTTTCGATTCACTTTTAAACAGAAGTATGTTGGACGGTTTAATATCCTGGTGCGATACTTCAATACCATGCAGCTGCTTGATGCCCACTGCAATGTCGTGCAGTGATTTTAATTTCCACGAGAAATCCAGTGTCTTGGAGTAATCCAATTTATGTCGTACATCCCCATCTGCCATATCAAAGATCAGGTACGGCACCTTTGGATACGAATATCCCGGCATGTCTTCTTCACCGGAGCTAATGACGAAGGACACTTTTGTCACACGGTTCTTTTGGCAGTAATCCGACAGATTCCTTTCATACAGGAAGGCATTCGACATCTCCAGCATGTTCTCCATGAACGTTCGCCCATCATCCGTAAAACCACTAATATTGAAAGCCTTCAGGAAGTATTTCTTGTCTTCTTTCTCAACTTCATAACACACCGAAAAAAAGCCACCCGTATCACCGGTATCCTTCACTATTTTCCGTACTACTTTCCAACCTTGTTCCAGTGTCCTGCCTTCTAAATTGTGAGCTGCGATGTCTTTCATGATTTTTACGATTTACGATTTACA
>CAIYOZ010000003.1 GCA_903927945.1 uncultured Bacteroidales bacterium
CCTTTCTTCAGGTTTTGCCCAACAATCTTCGATGCCGATTCAACCGGCTCTATATCCGGGTCTTTCGCTTTCGTCACCGGTGTCGGGACGGCAATGATCACAAAATCTGCTTCTTTGATCTTTGCCGGATTGGTTGTTGCTTCGATCTTGTTGCCCGGGGCGGCATTCAGCTCATCAATGGTTTTTTGGTTTCGCCGGTACCCGATCGTCTTCAGGTGCTGGGAGAAGGCTTCGGCAAGGGGGAGACCCACCTAGCCAAGACCAACGACACAGATTGTTTTATTGAATAGTTTTTTGATGCCATCCCAGAAACTTCCAAAAAAATTTATTTTTTGGTAGGTTCTGTCATAGTAAAAGTAAACCGGTTTAACCCCCTTTTTTATTGGTCTAATTTTTACGCCCAAATATTATTCAGAATCAAGGATCCTGCGCGTTATAACCTTCCCGTGGTAAAGTACAATCAAATTACCCCTTAAAATTAAAAATAACCAAGAATAAACCGCAAAATTGATTTTAATCGAGGGAGCATTCTTATTTGAACAACAATGAACACTCCCATCATAGTGGATCCCAATGATCCAAAATGGTTACTGCTTGAACAGATTATGAACATGACAAAATCCCGCCAGGTCAAGCAGGCCATGGCACGGCAAGGCATATTACCTCTTGAAAAAGCAGGTTCAATATTACGAATCCTCTTCATTTCGATGTATTTTTCCCAGGATATCACATTTGTTTTAAAAGAACTGGGTAAAAGAGATGAACTTCGCAATTTTGCACATGTAACCACCCTTCCTTCTGCATCAATAATCTATCAATTCATCGGCAAATTTGATGAAAAACAATTTGTTCTCATGATTTCTGATATTCTAAATTCTCTTTGTAAACAACCGACACGCAGAAAAAAAC
This sequence comes from uncultured Bacteroidales bacterium, assembly GCA_903927945.1. GTDB lineage: Bacteria > Bacteroidota > Bacteroidia > Bacteroidales > Paludibacteraceae > Paludibacter. The sequence goes on from CAIYOZ010000003.1 coordinate 910, forward strand.
GTAAAATAATCGTCGATGGATTAGCCATCCCTTTGGACCTCAATATGTTCAGGAAAAAATTCAGGAAAATAGATCTCCTTACCAAAGATTATCGTTGGGGATTCTCCAATACAAAGGGATACTATTTGGGGTTTGAATTGACCTTAATTCTGGAATATCCCACTTTATTACCTCTTTGCGTCCTCCTTCACACAGGATCTCCCCACGATTCATCGCTATTTGAGGAGATTCTGAATGAACTTAAAAGAAGGCGAATTATTCGGAATGGTGACATGATCATCTTTGATAAGGGATATTTCTCGTCCCTTAATTATCAACTGGGGATCTTAAACTACAAAATTATCCCGCTCATATTCCCTCGCAATAACTTCAATACTGACAAAGTATTCAGCAGAATGTGTTATCCCCTTTCCGTTTATTCTCGTCATGATGGTCCAAAAGTTAAAGAAGAATATGAGGATCTTGTGGCCACCTTAAAGCGCGAACTTGCTTGTTGGACTAATTATCTTGATATTCGTTCCTCCATTGAAGATTTCTTCAAATTTGTGAAAAATGCTTTGTCCCTTCGTCAATTACATAGATATTCAAGGCGATCTGTTCTAAAATTCGCTTCTATCAATGTACTTTTAGCCGGGATGATTATTTTGAACGGCTTTAACTCAAAAACGCAATTACAGACCTTGGCTGAATGGTAATTTCTAAAGGGGGTTAATCCGGTTTATTTGTACGGATACAGATAAGCAAGATGTTTACCAATGACTTGGGATGTATCAGAACCTGTGACTGGAGAACAATTCCATTCCCGATTGCTGCGGGATTTCTATCTAGGGTCCATATTTCCTACACGAAAATAGTATACCAGCCATTTATTCCGCAAAAAGTCGTTCTTTATGAAATTTTCCTGATATATAGTACCAGGTCCCGGGTTCCCGATCCCAATTTCAACAATTTTCATATGCATCCAGAAAAGCATCACGGGAAATACCCGTCTGGGTGCATATCGTTCAGTAACGTCGAACCTTTGATAATATCGTGATTTGGCATCGTCAGTGGGGTTCGTGTGCCATCGGAATTCTCCCGTAACATTCCAATGTGGTTAGCAATCTTCACGGTACGAAACCCAAGTGTTTCAAATGTCTTTATCACTCGCTGCTTTGGTGCATCGCGGGGGAACTTCATTTACACAACAACTTCTGCAATCATGGTGTCGATGATATCGTCATCAGAAAAGGCATCTACTCCAAATGTTTCAATGTGAAACTTTATTGCAGAGGTAACATCAATGATTGCTTCATCGCACGTATCACCTTCACCCACGACAACCCCTCTCATGCCGATGGGATATGCAACATATCCATCAGGGTGTTTTTCGACGATGATCTTGAACGGTTTCATAGATTATTCTAAGTATTCATAGGAAGATAGGAATATAAGGTCATTGTGTTGACCTTATATATAGTTCATGCAAATGGCTGCGGAATGTGGGAGTGGATTCCATCTGATTATCTAATGATTTACCGTATTGAATAGAACAATAAATGTAAGATTCTCGTGTATATGATGCCAGCGAGAAATGCAGAGTTCCCCTTTCCTGAACTATTGATAATGTTTTATCCAGATGTTTTTTTTAGAGACCACTGGGGCTGACTCCTTTGGTAAACTACGTGCTGCCATCACATGGGAGAGAGCAAAAACATATCGGGAAA
>CAIYOZ010000004.1 GCA_903927945.1 uncultured Bacteroidales bacterium
AGAGATGAATAATTCAAAAAATATTCGAAATAAGGTCTTATTTTTGGTACCCTTGCAGAGCCTCAACAAGTGTCAAATTCTTACCCAATTTCAGGCTAAAAAAATCCAAGTGGCAAAGTTGGGTTAATAAACTTCTTTATGATTGCCGATACCGATCAATTGGATTTTAGTGTGATCATTCTCACAAAAAAGAAACACTAAACGGTACTTTTGTGTTATTCTTACAGCCCATAAACCACCCATTTTTCCCGATAATGAATGGGTTCTCAGCGATGCATGGAAAGGGTTTGTTGAAATATTGTTATGGTTTGTACAAATGCGGACCTATGATCGGGATGTTTTTTAACCCATTTCCGAAATATACGCCTGAATGAATCATTCCAGATGAGTTCAATCATCAAGATCAGTCATGAGTTCGTCTAAATTTCCTCGTTTTACATTATTTGTGTGATAATCTTCCAAAGCCTGTTCCTTCAAAAGGATCCATTCATCCCTGTTATTTTCAATCAACCTTCTTTCAAGAATGTCATGAATCATGCATTGTTCTTCTTTTCCCAGAGTATCGATAGACTCTAGTATTTGTTGAATTGATATGACCGAAGTAGTCATGTGTATAATCTATTCATCTCTTAATGAAAACTCTTTTTCATCATTCTGTTTAAGATCTGAATATTTTTTATTGTTCAAACTGCCGGGATATTCACCGAAATTATTTTGGGGATAGGAAATATTGTGTTGATCGCCAGTTTGTTGATGACAAAGGATGCGCCAGTTATGAGATCTGGTTTTTCCAGTTTGGCGGGGATTGGGAATACTACTGAACTCGGTTATGTGAACTCGATCGCAAAGGACCTGATGGCCAGCGGCCGGTTCAACATCGGTGAGGACGTGCGGTGGACGTCGTTTGCGAAGACGTTTGATGTGGTGGGGTAGGTAGAGGGATCTCTTTATTTGGGGGTTTGTCGGTGATCTCTATTGAATTTCATCAACAACCAAAAAACGTCACATCGTTGGATACACCCGTTGATACTGCAGTGTCCCTTCGGGGTCAGCATGGCAGATTTGATGGTGGGGCTGCCCTCACCTCTCCATTGCTTTCATCCACCCGATGCAACTATTTTTTGTTCGCGACAGACGGAGGCTTTTCTCTCTGGAAATTGTGTTTGGATTTGCGAAATTTTTTGCCGAGTTAGGATAACGTACGCCCAGAAAGGAACAGGCTATATCAAGGTATTCCTATGACGACGGTCATGGTTTCCCTCTGGACTGCCCTCCTGAACGCAAAACATCGTAAAAAAGATATTCTAAGGTGGAACCGTAGGGGGTTCACATCTATGAATATCCGAATAAAAGTTGTGACCGGGTAGTGTCACAGATCCGATTCGTTTCCTCCCCATGAGGGAATCCTTTTTAGGCCTGCATCCCAACTACTCTTTCAGGTATCATGGAGCAACCGGATATTTATCAGCAGATCCATTCAAAAAAAGATGAAATTATCCGTCTCGCAGGAACGTATGGTGCTTCCCATATTAGGATCTTTGGCTCAGTTGCGCATCATACTGCCGATGAAAAGAGCGATATCGATTTTCTTGTCGAGCTGGAGCCGGGAAGG
>CAIYOZ010000005.1 GCA_903927945.1 uncultured Bacteroidales bacterium
CCTTCCATGCCTAAGGCATTAGGTATTGAGGAGGTATTGCAACGTAACTATGGTTGTGATGTGTTTCATGAGTGTCGAAAAAAGGAATTTCCATCTTCCCGAAGAAACCGGTGTTCCGACTAAATTAATTCATCTTGTTTCTGAAGAGTATACCTGGCAATGCATGCAACGCGTCATATTTTTTTTCAAAACCGGTAAATTTCTTTTAAATTGTTATAAATTTGTTGATTATTACTCATTTTAAAGAATGAGATGCAACATAACACACCAAACCTGCATCTTACAGATAGATTATGGAATTGAAGAATGCATTAACCGACGAAGAACGATTGATTGCAGCATGCAAAAACGGTAAACCATGGGCACAAAAAAGAGTTTATGAGTTGTATGCGCCTGCCATGATGTCTGTGTGTGTCCGGTATGTTAATGACAGGGAAACGGCTCGTGATTTATTGCAGGATGGTTTTATAAAAATCTTTACTAAAATTGATACTTTCGCTGGAGTCGGATCATTTGCCGGGTGGATAAGGCAAATCTTTGTGACCACCGCCCTGGAGTTCCTCAGGCATAATGATGCATTGAAACAAAGTACTTCAATTGATGAAATGGGTGATAGAGTTATTGATGTTGATTTATCTGTACTGGATAAGATATCTGCAGACGATTTAATGGCATGCATTGCAAAATTACCTGCCGGGTATCGCACCGTTTTCAACTTATATGCCGTTGAAGGGTACTCGCATGCAGAAATTGCTGAAATGTTAGAAATCACTGAGAGCACCTCCAGATCACAATTCATGAGGGCTCGAAAGATTCTTCAAAAAAACGTATTATTAACAGGATCGTATTATGCAAGACACTATAAATAACAACCGGGATGCTTTCAGTGATTTTGTCAGGCAAAAGCTTGAAAATCACGACCTGCCGGTTGATCCAACCAGTTGGCAAGAAATTGAGGCACGCCTGAAGTCAAAGAAAAGAATCATTCCTTTTTGGTTTTGGCTATCAGGTGGTGCAGCCGTTGCATTCCTGGCAATAATCCTAACGCTTCACCCATTGTCAGAGTCAAACAGCAGAACAAGCAATGCAACTAAAACAACTGCCCAACAGACATTAGCCCATAACAATTCGACTACCAAAGAGAATTCGCAAATAGTAAATAAAACCCGTGAAGACTTAAAACGTACGAATGCAAATAAAGCATCAACTGATCTGGTTCAATCCAATACAACTAAAACTGCCACCCTGAATATGTTGGCTCAAAGCACAACAACCACAGCGAAGAATTCGCAAATGGCAGTTAAAACTCTAAAGGGATCAATGCATTCGGAGGCTAACAATGCCTTATCTGAACAGGGTCAATCAATACCTCCGGAAGTCAATGCTTCAACTCAACTAGCAGTAATTGATTCCATTTATGAAAAGAAATCTTTAGAAACTGTGACTGAGCAAAATTTGAATACCGAAAAAGATATTGCTGACAAATCAACCGCGAATGGAGATACTATCCCTGGAAACAAACTAATGAATCCTACGAGTCTGGTTGAAGAAACTTCCAAAAAACCAACAGTCAAAACTAAAAACAAAAACGGTTGGTTACTTGCCGCTGCCTTCAGTTCGCACGGTGGAGTTCCTGCCGGAAATGATAAATACAACCTGGCAACCGGAAATAATAACATTGTTACTGCATTTACAGGTTCCACTCCAATAATGACTCCCAATGATTTTTCCAATATCATTTATACGCCACCTGTTTCTGTAGGACTTGTTCTTCGGAAAAATATCAATAAATTCATTGGTGTTGAAAGCGGATTAGTGTATACGTATTTATTGACAACATTCGAGAACAGTGTGACGCAACGAAATGATGCCAAATTGCATCTACACTATATAGGCATTCCATTAAATCTGGTGGCACAACTTTGGAATAAACCCAACTGGGAAATTTATGTATCGGGCGGTGGAATGATAGAAAAAGGAATTGAATCGGTATATGTGCAGCATCAATATGGAGGCAGTCAACCGATAAAAACCACCGTCATTTCTAAAATCAATGGCATTCAATGGTCAACAACCGGTGCAATAGGCACAACTTATAAGATTTACCGGAACATCGGGATTTATTTTGAACCTAAAATAGCGTATTATTTCGACGATAATCAACCAATAAGTGCCCGGACAGAATATCGAGTCGTGATCGGACTAACTGCCGGAGTAAGATTTCAATTCAAATAACAATCTTAATATTAATCAGTATGAAAAAGATTCTTATCATTCCATTCATCGTTATATTGATCACCTGTTGCTCCAATCAAAACGAACCTATCCCTGTACCGGTTGATGCTAAGCCAATATCATTGCGGGTCGGGTTAGAAAAACGAATAAGTCAGGATAATGATTTTGCATTTGATTTATTGAATAAGACGATTGAAAATTCTGGTGAAACAAATGTATTTATTTCACCTCTCAGTGTAAGCATTGCATTTGGCATGGTATGGAATGGAGCCAATGGTAATACGAAGACTGAGATAGAAACTGCACTTAAAATGAGTGGCATGTCCGTGGCAGATATAAACGATTATTATAAAATCCTGCAAACCACATTACCAACGATCGATCCTACTACGAAGTTAAGCATAGCCAATTCCCTCTGGTACCGAACCGGGTTTCCTATAAAACAGGATTTTCTGAAAATAAATTCCGATTATTTCAATGCCTATATTAAAGAACTGGACTTCTCACAAGCTTGGGCAGTGGACACCATCAACAACTGGTGTTCAAAAAAAACGAATAAATTAATACCAACCATTATCGATCAGATACCTTCGGATGCGGTCATGTATTTAGTGAATGCAGTATACTTCAAAGGAATCTGGAGAAAGCAATTTGAAACGAAGAATACTTCGGAAATGGATTTTACAAATGAAGCCGGAATAAAATCCACCGTAAACATGATGGTTCAGAAAGATACATTTGCCTATGCACAAACTGACAACGCTCAATACCTCGAAATGCCTTATGGTAACAAAGCCTTCAGCATGAGTGTGATACTGCCTTTAGATGGAAAAACTACTGCTGATGTTTTGAATACATTGACAGCAGCTAATTGGGCTAACACATTGAATAGCATGAGCGTAAGAGAAGTCATGGTATCCATGCCCCGGTTTAAACAACAAAATCAGTTCAAGCTTAATGAGGTACTTCAAAACATGGGCATGAAACTTGCCTTTACTGACATGGCCGATTTCTCGAACATATCAACGGTTCAAATGCTCATTTCGGAAGTAATCCATAAAACCTATGTTACAGTTGACGAGGTAGGAACAGAAGCCGCCGCAGTGACTTCCATCGGAATGACTGCAACTGCTATGCCCGAATACATGATCTTTAAAGTAAACAAACCATTTATTTTTGTGATCCGTGAAAAAAGCACCGGAGTGATTCTCTTTATTGGGAAAATGGGGAATGTGGATAAATACTAAAATAATATTGTATTATTTTTGATATATTTGACGTGAAAATTGTTATAATTATGAAAGAGTAACTCTTTGATTAACTTTACAATTTAAAGCATATGAAAAAACTTCTACTCTATACATTGTTACCTTTCGTAGCAAGTATGTTAACCTTATCGACAGCCTCTGCACAGACCATGCCACCCGTGCAAAATGCCGTATATGTTTATCCTGTCAATCCAACTCCCACCGACAGTGTAAGTGTTATTTTCACCTATGTCTCAGGTGATTCATGCCCTGACTTCCTGTTGGTTACGGATTCTGTCGTGGCAAACAGAATTTATGTAAGTAAACAGAGCATTGTGAACCCAAGAGTCATTTGCGCTCAGATAGTTACAAAATTCACTACGACATTAAAATTAGGTATCCTTCCTGAGAACACTCAGATTTATTTTGAAGGTGTTTTGATTAACACCATTCAGTTCCCTTGCGTCATGGATAAATCGGGTGTGGTGGTTAACTGTGGTGGCCAGCTATATATTGAAGAAACTACTATTTACCTGAGTGCGATTGCCCGGTTATATGTCATTCAAAATATGAATGTGCCGAATAGCAATGGCACTACTCAAAATGCGTTGAAAGAAGGTGATAAAGTCAACTTTGGAGGATATCTGACTCCTAATATCACAAGTCTCACTGATCTATGTCATACTATTGGAATTGCAACCTGCTATGAAGTTGTATTACCCCCTGCAGGTTGTGTGAAGGATAAGAAGGGTATGGTGGTCAACTGTGGCGGTCAACTGTTTATTCAGGAATACTCACCTATCAGTTCATCCCGTCAGTTATACTCGATAAACAGCAAAGACAGCATTGATAGTAATGGTCATTTGTTAACCGGTTTAAAAGAAGGTGACCATGTGATCTTTGGAGGATATCCGGTAAAGTTGGATTCCTTAACAAAGAATATATGCAGCATAGTTGGAATAGCAACCTGTTATGAAGTCATTTCAACACCTCCACCCTGCGTGATGGATAAAACAGGTATTGTAACCCAATCTGAGAGTAATTCCAGTTTACTAAAAGAGACCCTGACGGGTGATATCTATGTTATCAGTAATGTCACGCTGGCACCCGGCACCCAACTGAAATTTAAGGGAACAAAAATTGAATGCTTTACTACTCCTTGTTACAACCTGGTGGATTGTTATCAGGTTATTAGCACTCCAACGTGTGTCATGGACAAAACAGGGGTCATTGTGGCTGGCATTGATGGATGTACTGGAAGTTTATTTATTCAGGACACCTCTACTCCAAATACATCTATTCAATTATATGCTATAGGAAATTCAATTGTCGGTAACGATACTGTTCAGAAAGGTTTGAAAGTTGGTGATAAAGTTAAGTTTGGAGGGTATCTAATCAAGAATGATTCCAGCATAATCAAGCTATGCAATGTGGCAGGAATAGCCACCTGCTACGAGGTTGTCGTGGCTCCTCCCGTTTGTGTGATGGATAAACCCGGAGTGGTGGTTACAGGTATTGAGGGATGTATCGGGCAATTGTTTATTGAAGAAACCACACCCTACATGAGTGCCATTCGCCGGCTGTATAGCATTACCAATCCATCAGGGCTGAAAGTGGGTGATCAGGTAAAGTTTGGAGGGTATCTGATCAAGAATTCCAGCATGATCAAGCTATGCAATATTGCCGGAATAGCCACCTGTTACGAGGTTGTCGTGACTCCTCCTGTTTGTGTGATGGATAAACCCGGAGTGGTGGTTACCGGGGTTGAGGGATGTATCGGACAATTGTTTATTGAGGAAACCACACCCTACATGAGCGCCATTCGCCGGCTGTATAGCATTACCAATCCATCAGGGCTGAAAGTGGGTGATCAGGTAAAGTTTGGAGGGTATCTGACAGTGAATGATTCTGTCAAGACTACCACGTGTCATACCATCGGCGTTGCAACCTGTTACATGTTAATCTCGTCAGAAAAGACATACACACTTTCAGGAACTGCGGTTGCTGGTAATGAAATAATGAAATCAGGGCTTGCCATCCTGTACAAAAGAGGAGAATTGAAAGCAACTGGCTCTTATTCAATTACAGATGGAACCTTTTCATTCACAAATCTCCCAACAGCTGAATATACGGTATATGTCATCCCTGATCTTTCTCTTTATAAAAACTATCTTCCTACATACTATATAAACAAGTTTTTATACAACGAGGCTGATTATGTGACTTTGACCGGAACTATGACCCTTATGGTTAATTTGAAGCCATTTGTATTCCCAACAGGGAACGGTAAAATATCGGGTAATATATTCTTTGAATCCTACAACTTAAAGGATAGTGCGCTGGTTAATACAGGACAGGTGAAAACAAACAATGTGGCCATCAATAATTCAGCCATCAACATACCTGTCATTCTACTTAACAGTGCCGGTATTCCGGTAGCCTGGACCATGACGGACGTTTATGGCAATTACACTTTTGAGAACATTGCGCTGGACACCTACAGAATCGTTGCTCAGACCGCTTCAGCCATCGGTGAATCGCTTGTAAACCTGACGCCTGCCAATTCCACCATAAATGCTGATTTAGCGCTTAAAAGCTCTCAAAACAACACCGCCCTTCCTAACGTGGATGATTCATTGTTAGGATTGTATCCAAACCCAATGACCGACAACCTGATTATCACAATGAAGGCGAGTGGTAAAGTTGATATATACAACTCTATGGGTCAATTGTTGATACACCAGATCCTGAATCCGGGTATAAACATCGTAGAGGGTAGCGCTTTAAAGAAAGGGGTCTATGTTGCTAAAATTGGACAAACCACTATGAAGATAATTAAAAAGTAGACAGGGTGATTGAATGACCGATATATCCTATAAAGACAGAGACGGAGTGATTAAAAACCACTCCGTCTCTGTCTTTATCGTAAGTAGATGATTATCCGTAAATTACTTTACCGTTCTCGTCCCTGAATTCTTCAAAACTTTTGTTGTATTGTTCCATGGCACGGAAACTCATAGCCATGCTCGAGAAACCACCGTCGTGATACAGGTTCTGCATAGTTACCTTACGGGTCAGGTCACTGAACATCACCACACAATAATCGGCACAATCCAGAGCGGTTGCGTTGCCAAGCGGTGACATGCGTTCAGAGAAATCGAGTAATCCATCCATACCTTTTACGCCACTACCGGCAGTAGTTACAGTAGGTGATTGAGAAATTGTATTGACACGAACGTTATGCTCGCGACCATAAATATATCCGAAACTACGTGCTATTGATTCCAACATTGATTTGGCATCCGCCATATCGTTATAACCAAACACTGTTCGTTGGGCTGCCATGTACGAAAGAGCAATGACAGAACCATAATCATTGATGGCGTCCATCTTTTTAGCTACCTGTAGCATTTTATGAAACGAGATAGCTGAAATATCAAGAGTGGAAGTCAGCATATCATAATCCAGGTCATCATAAGTCCTTTTTTTACGAACGTTAGGCGACATACCGATAGAGTGAAGTACAAAGTCAATTTTTCCTCCCAATACTTCCATTGATTGTGAGAAAACCTGTTCAAGATCTTCTACACTCGTGGCATCAGCCGGTATTAATGTTGCATTCAGCTTTTCAGCCAGTTCATTGGTGGTACCCATGCGCACTGCTAAGGGCGTATTCGACAAGGTGATAATCGCACCTTCTTCTACTGCCCGCTCTGCCACTTTCCAGGCGATTGACATTTCGTTCAATGCGCCAAATACAATACCCCTTTTCCCTTTTAATAAATCGTTACCCATGTTTGTTTTGTTAATGATTAGTGGCTATTAAACATTCTCAACGTTGAAATGTTTAAATTATCTAATCGAATTTCTGCACAAAGATACTCAAAATGTGCAATAAACTAAAATTATTTATAAAGAACTTCATCTTAATTTTTATTACTTCCCTGACATATAAGATTTTGTGGAACAATTTTTGTACTGTTACCACAAAACTACATTAACAATCCCGGTTAAAATGAAAGCATATCTTTTTCTGATTCTCTGTACCACCCTGTTTGCCTGTCATGATGAAACCCAGGCATTTAAACAAAAAGTTTATTTTGAGAAACATTACGTCAACATGGCATGGATACCACAAAGCACGGGGTTTCTTATTGATTCAACAGGGACTGTCAGGGGATTCAGTTGGGTTGAAGTTTCTCACATTTGGTACGATCCTGATTCAACCGGGACCGTGAGTGCTGCAAACATGGATAAAAACATATCCTATTGCCAGACTATCAATTCACACATAAATCCCGATTCCCTGGCACTCTATGTCAGCAAAATACCAGCAGCTTCCAGAGGGATAATAGCAGCACCCCAACATGTCATGGCAGATGCCGGAACCACTACCTACTCTGCCTTTATCTTCAACGAAAAAACCAACCGGTACAATCAGGTTCTTATTAAAACTACCGGTGATCTACTGACGTTGAACACTGCCCCCGAAGCCGAGCAGATATACCAGTGGATGCTCAGAATCGGAGCAACTCCATGATTATCATTCCAACTAAAAACAGCCTCAAAAGTTATCTTTTGAGGCTGTTTTTAGTTTCTTTAAACGCTAAACGTTAAACACTAAACGATAATCATTTATTGACCCTGCATTTATCGACTCCATTTTTAATGAAATCCACAATTTGTTTGGCAGCAGCAATACCGGCATTAATGTTCGCTTCTGAAGTCTGAGCACCCATCTTCTTTGGGGTTGCAAAGTAACGTCCGACAAGCTTTTCACTCATTTCAGCATCGTTACCCGGCATAATATCCGTCACATATTTGAAGTCAGGGCGTGACACCATGAATTCAAGTATCTGGGCTTCGTCGATTACTTCTTTGCGAGCTGTGTTTACCAATACTGCTCCTTTAGGCAAAAGTCCCAGCAAGGCAGCATTGATTGATTTTTTAGTTTCGGCAGTTGCCGGAATGTGTAAGGATACGATATCACAAACCGAATATAATTCTTCTGCTGAATGAACCGGAGTCACAGCATCATTTACCATGACTGTATCGGGGCAGAAAGCATCATATGCATATATTTCCATACCGAACCCTTTAGCTATGCGGGCTACGTTACGTCCTACGTTTCCATAGGCATGTATTCCCAGCTTTTTACCCATCAACTCCGTTCCGGAAGTACCGTTGTATAAATTACGTACGGCGTATACCAGTAAACCGAACACCAGTTCAGCTACTGCATTGGCGTTCTGACCCGGAGTATTCATCACGCAAACACCTGCTTTAGTAGCTGCTTCCAGGTCGACATTATCATATCCGGCACCGGCACGAACCACTATTTTCAGTTGTTTAGCAGCTGCGATCACTTCAGCATCAATCAGGTCGCTGCGAATGATAATGGCATCAGCATCCACCACGGCGTCCAACAACTGTTGTTTCTCGGTATATTTCTCCAGCAAGGCAAGTTCGAAACCGGCAGCTTCAATCTCCTGACGGATTCCATCCACAGCTATTTTTGCAAACGGTTTATCGGTAGCAATAAGTACTTTCATAGTTTATAGTTTGTAGTTTATAGTTTATAGTCGGCAGATTAGGATTTGAGAGTTTAAGAGTTTAAGAGTTTGATAGTTTGACAGTTTTATAGTTTGAATAGTTAGTAGAACACCTACAGAATACCTACTACCCACTATAAACTACAAACTATAAACTCAATGTTGTCCTTCAAATTCCTTCATACAATCCACCAACGCCTGAACGCTTTCTATCGGCATGGCATTGTAGATGGAAGCACGGAAACCACCTACTGAACGGTGACCTTTAATTCCAACCATTCCACGTTCGTTAGCCAGCTTTTGGAAATCAGCTTCCAATGCCTGATATTCAGGTTTCATCACAAAACAAATATTCATTCTCGAACGGTCTTCTTTGACAGCGGTTCCTACAAACATTTTGCTGTTATCAATGGCATTGTAAAGTAACTCCGCCTTAGCGATGTTTTTCTTTTCCATTTCCACCAGACCACCATTGGCTTTCAACCAACGCAATGTTTCCATGGCACTGTAGATAGGCAATACAGGAGGGGTGTTAAACATAGAACCCTCAGCAATATGAATCTTATAATTCAGCATACTTGGGATGTAACGGGTTACTTTTCCAAGCAATTCGTCTTTGACAATCACAAAAGCCAATCCGGCAGGTGCCAGGTTCTTTTGTGCACCACCATAGATGATACCGTATTTCGACACATCCATCGGACGTGAGAAAATATCAGACGACATATCGGCTACCAAAGGCACAGGTGAATCAATGTCAGTCAGGATTTCTGTTCCGTAAATGGTGTTGTTGGTGGTAATGTGGAAATAATCAGCATCCGTAGGAATGACATAATTTTTAGGGATAAACGTATAATTGGCATCCTTGGAAGAAGCTACTTCAACGACTTCACCGAAACCTTTGGCTTCTTTCATCGCTTTGTTTGCCCATACACCGGTATTCAAAAAAGCCGCTTTCTTTTCAAGGATATTGAATGGAATCATACAGAACTGCATGCTTGCACCACTTCCCAGGAAAAGAACCGAATAACCTTCGGGGATATTCAACAGCTCTTTAAACAAAGCGACTGCTTCGTCAATGACTGCCTGAAAATCTTTCGAACGATGGCTTATTTCCAATACTGATAATCCGGAACCATTTATATCCAATACCGCCTGTGCAGTTTTTTCGATAACTTCACGGGGTAATATAGAAGGACCCGCACTAAAATTATGTTTTTTCATACTTCAATTGAATTATATTTTGTTTGATAGTTTTATTTTCAAAATTGGAAGCACAAAAGTACTATTTTTTTTACTTTTGACCTAGAGTAGATTACGTTTTTATAATCTTTTGGGGATGATAATACACATTCATTCATCAGACACTCACAAAAATACATATTTATGCACAATGCCAATTAGTGTGTGCAAGAAAATGTTATCTAGTGTTATCAACACTACTTATCTGTTTTGGGTAACTATTTCGGGACACGCGATTTCCATATCGCGTTCTTTCATATTCAACTTTCATATTCGCGATATGAAAATCGCGAGTCCCAATAATAATTTTCTATCCTATCCGACAAACCGCAAAAAAGCGGTTGATCGGAATTGCGTATAACCGAATCATTTTTTACGGTTTGACGCATTGCTCTGATAGTTATACTCAATCAACCAATCAACCAATCAACTAATCAACTAATTAACTAATTAACCAATTAACCAATTACCAATCAACCAATTAACCGATTAACCAATCAACCAACCACCAATCAACTATTTCCCCGTAATAATTCTCTTCACCTCATTCAGTTTATTCAGCGCATCAATCGGGGTCAGGTTATTCACGTCCAGGTTCTTGATCTCATCCCGGATCTGTTCCAGTATCGGGTCATCAAGCTTGAAGAAACTTAGTTGATATCCTTCCCGCTGGCTGGCTATCTCTCCTACCGGCTTGGCAATGCCCGACTGCCGGTTATCCGTTTCCAGTTGTTTGAGTATCTGTTCCGAGCGTTTCACAATGCTTTGGGGCATACCGGCCATTCTGGCTACATGAATCCCGAAGCTGTGCTCGCTCCCACCCTGAATCAGCTTACGCAGGAATATCACTTTCTTTTCCACTTCCCTCACCGACACATTGTAATTCTTGATGCGATGAAACGATTTCTCCATTTCATTCAGCTCATGGTAGTGGGTGGCAAATAGCGTCTTAGCTTTACATTGTGCATGTTCATGAATATATTCCACGATAGCCCACGCAATCGATATTCCATCATACGTGCTGGTACCACGTCCAAGTTCATCAAAGAGTATCAGGCTCCGGTTCGACAGGTTATTCATGATGCTCGCTGCTTCATTCATTTCCACCATAAAGGTCGATTCTCCGAGTGAAATGTTATCGCTTGCCCCAACCCTGGTGAAAATCTTATCCACCACCCCTATTTTAGCACTCTCCACCGGCACGAAGCATCCGATTTGCGCCATCAATGTTATCAACGCTGTTTGTCGCAACAAAGCCGACTTACCCGACATATTCGGACCGGTAATGATGATAATCTGCTGGGTATCGCTATCCAGGTATACGTCGTTGGCCACATAGGTCTCGCCAATCGGCAATTGTTTTTCGATCACCGGATGGCGGCCTTGTTTGATATCCAGCACGTCGGTATTGGTAATTTCAGGACGTACATACTTGTTTTCGGCCGATACCTTTGTAAACGACAGCAGACAATCCAGTTGGGCTATCAGGTTCGAATCAAGCTGTATGGCAGTGATATAATCGATCAGACCCAGCACCAGTTCATTGAACAGGCGTGTTTCAATAGCCAGTATTTTTTCTTCGGCACCCAGAATCTTTTCCTCGTATATCTTGAGTTCCTGGGTAATATAGCGTTCGGCATTCACCAGCGTTTGCTTGCGGATCCATGTTTCGGGCACCTTGTCTTTGTGCATGTTTCGCACCTCAATATAATACCCGAATACATTGTTGAAACTTATTTTCAGGCTCGGGATGTTCGTCTCGGCACTTTCGCGTTCCTGAATCTTCTGCAGGAAATCTTTTCCCGAGAAGGCAAGTTCCCTCAATTCATCCAGATCAGCATCAATACCCGGCTTAATGATTCCCCCACGGTTCACCAGGGTAGGTGGATCGCTCGATACTTCAGCCTCAATCTTTTCCGATATAACCGTGCAGGCATTCAGTTGATCGCCGATCTTACGCAGTGTTGCATTCTCCGATGCCAGGCAGGTTTCCTTGATCGGCTCAATGGCTTTCAACGCCACCTTGAGTTGCACCACTTCCCGTGGATTGATACGACCTACCGCCACCTTGGAGATGATGCGTTCCAGGTCGCCAATCAAGGCTATATTTTGTTCGAGCAGTAGTTTTAGTTCCGGGTTCTTGAAGAAATGTTCCACCACGCTCAACCGCTCGTTGATGGGCTTTACGTCTTTCAACGGAAAGGCAATCCAGCGTTTCAGCATCCGTGCACCCATGGGACTGATGGTCTTGTCGATTACGTCCAGCAATGTTCGACCGCCTTCATTGATCGTACCGTACAACTCCAGGTTCCGCACCGTGAATCGGTCGAGCCACACAAAGCGTTCTTCTTCGATCCGTGATAGCTGGGTGATATGTCCTGTTTGTTGATGGTGTGTCAGGTCCAGGTAATGCAAGATGGCACCTGCCGCCACTACCCCGTTGGGAAGGTTATCCACCCCGAATCCCTTCAGGTTCTTTGTTTCAAAATGTTTTAATAAACGCTCCAGGGCAGTATCCGCAGTGAATGCCCAGTCTTCGAGGGCATAGGTGAAAAACTTGGTACCGAAGAGTGTTTCAAATTCTTTCCGTTTGGAACGGTCGAACAGCACTTCTTTCGGTCCAAAGCTATTTAGCAGCTTGTCGATATATTCTCCGGTACCTTCCGACACCAGGAATTCCCCCGTGGAGATATCCAAAAAGGAGACACCCACTACATTCTTATTCAAATAGACGCAGGCCAAAAAATTGTTTTCCTTGTGATTGAGAGTGGTGTCGCTATAGGATACCCCGGGTGTGACCAGTTCGGTAACGCCTCGTTTTACAATCTTCTTGGTAAGTTTAGGGTCTTCCAGCTGGTCGCAAATAGCTACCCGCATGCCGGCACGTACCAGTTTAGGCAGGTAGGTATCCAACGCATGATGGGGGAATCCCGCCAGTTCAATGCTTTTACCCGAACCGTTGGCACGTCGTGTAAGTGTAATACCCAGTATCTGGGAGGCACGAATGGCATCGGTGGAGAATGTCTCGTAAAAGTCACCGCAACGAAACAGCAATATCGCATCCGGATGCTGTGCTTTTATTTCGTTGAATTGCTTCATCATCGGTGTTTCTACGATCTCGTTTGCCATTGTTGGTTGGTTAATTGGTTGATTAGTTAATTGGTTGATTGGTTGATTAAGTAATTAAGTTGATTAAGTTAATTAAGTTGATTGGATGTTGATAAGTTGTTAAAGTTAAAAAAGAATAAGAGGTTTTGCTTTATTACAGTCATTAAGTTTCATCTTGTTGTGAAAAAGTGAAGATAGTCATTCTATATCTTTTTTTATTGATCTGAATCCAACTTAATCAACTTAATTAACTAATTCAACTTAATTACTTAATCAATCAACCAACCAAATTAACTTAATCAACTTAATTACTCAATTAACTGATTTACTTAATCAACGGTTTAGCAGTTTCACTCAGTTTCATCTTTTGTAAATAGGAAATATAGCCATTAAGAATCTTCAAACATAGATTATATTGATTTCTAAATACGGTCAGTTGGTCAATTGATATATAATTTTCATCCAAGGCACAAATAAAATGATCCAATGTTTCTGAAAGTGAGCCACGTGCCTGTCGACAAAATTGAATGTTTTCCTGATAGTGAAAGCGTCCATGTCCTTCAGCAATATTTGCTGTAATTGATCTGCTGGCCCTAATTAGTTGATCAATCATACGGTATTTTTCAACCGAAGGGAATGATTTAAGAACTATAGAAACCTGTTTTCTTAAATTCCTACATTCTTTCCAAACTTCTAAGTCCTCAAAGTTATTTATCATATAGTTGAATTTATTTGTTTAGGGAACTAATTAACCAATAAACTTAAAAACTCAAATCAACTTAATTAACCAATCAACTTCATTCAACTCATTCAACTCATTCAACTCAATCAACTCAATCAACTTATTCAACTTAATCAACTCAATCAACATGGGGTTCTTTAAACAATCCATCAATGGCACTGGTCATGCGCGACCACAAGAACTTCTTCTTCTCAATCTTGATGTTCCCGATCATCATTTCCGACCGTTTGTTTTCAAAGAAGTCGACCATGGCATTGGCAATTTGTGTAGGCTCTACTCCCACTACATAGCCCACCTTGCCATCCGGAATGATCTCGGAGAGTCCGCCTACGTTGGTCACCAGCATGGGTTTCTCAAAATGATAGGCTATCTGGCTCACCCCGCTCTGGGTAGCGGTGCGGTAAGGTTGTGCCACCATATCGGCCACACTGAAATAATTGCGCACTTCGTTATCGGGAATAAAGCCGGTGCGCAGCTCCACCAATCCATCGAGTTTCAACCGGATAATCTGTTCCAGGTAAGGCTGAGGATTCTCATAGAACTCACCGGCCACAATCAGCCTGACCGGAAACTTGCGCAACCGTTCATCAGCAAAAGCTTCCAGCAGTAAATCAAGGCCCTTGTAATGCCTGATGAACCCAAAAAACAGCACATAATCTTTCTGTTCGCGGAGACCCAGTTTGATAGCCGCCTCTGTCTTTGTCAGGGCTTCACCGTAATGGTCGTATATGGGGTGTGGGGATACTATCTTGGGCTTGTTGGCTGTATCGAAATGATTGATATCCGTCACTACCGATTCGGCCATGGCCACGAATCCATCCATGGCGTTCACAAAGTATTTCGGGAAGAGTTTGTCGAGTATGGTAGGTTCGTGGGGTATCATGTTATGGATCAGTCCAACCATCTTCGTTTTAGGCGATCGGGCATACCGGGCTATCGTCCCGAAACAGGGGGCCATAAATGCCATCCAGTAACAGAAGATCACCATGTCGGGTGACTTTTCCTTGATCTTGCGTCCCACCTTAATCCAGTTCAACGGGTTCATGGAGTGAATCATGCGGCTGATCTTCAAGTCCTCAGGGGCAAACTCGGTGGAGAATTGTGATTTACCCGGAAACAGGAATCCCGGATATTGAAGTGAAAAGGTGATAATCTCCACCTCATGTCCTTGTTTCACATACTCACGGGCTAACCTTTCATTGTAAGCTGCCAATCCGCCCCGATAGGGAAATGCTGTACCCACTATGACTATTTTCATACGCTGAACCAATAATATTAGATTGATAAACAAAAAATTAACGGCAGTACTTGACTACTATCGCCTCCGGTTGTTCTTCCTCTGCAGGTATGAAATCCGGAGAATTAACCCAGTGTCTATTTTAGCACAAAAGTACTAAATTATTCAATGGAGTGGGAGTTTTTTGCGTAATTTTTCAAAGGGGAAAACAAATTTAGTGCCTTCTGTTTCCAAAAATCAGTTTAAAACCCATAGGTCACAGAGATACATGGGACCATATCGTATGAAACACAAGGCGCATTCCGTTTTTAGTCGTATACGAATTGCAAATTGAATCTTAGTGCTGATTTACTATGTTTTAGTATACTTATATATTCCCAATTTGTTACTACACATTTCCTGGCATCAACTCTTATCTACCTAAAAGACCTATCAGAATCCTAACTTAAAATGTCTATCCCCTAACCTGGACAAGCCAGAATAAGAATAGCACGCGGATAAACGCTGATGTAGCGGATTAAAAACGGATAAGAAAAATACTTCGTATTTTTGATTTCAATTAAAGAGTTAGAACCGAAATTA
>CAIYOZ010000006.1 GCA_903927945.1 uncultured Bacteroidales bacterium
CACCTATACCGGTACCATTGAATAAGCTGATGCCATTAATGGTAATATCGTCAAGGCCGCATGGACTACCAACACTATCTACGCTTAATATGCAATAGGCTTTTGCTGCACGACTCATAAAATAACTACCTCTTGGCATGAAGCTGTTACTTGTGGCAGCCATCAACAAAACCTTGGTATCGCTTAAAAAATAGTAAGCTCCAATAGACAATGTGTTCGACTTAATCAATTTTAATGCTTCGGATATCAACAAAGTAATAGGTTGTACAGTTCCTATACGATGTTCTAAACCGTGGCTATCTTTATAATAATATCCATCGATTTTTGGATAGAAAACAACTTCATTGACTGAGGGTGTTGGAACCGTCGTCCCCTCTCTTTGAATTTTTTGCTTTATCATGACTTTAAGTTTTTTATTAGTAAACGTTTAATTGTTTAATTGTTTGATTATTAATATTCCTTTTATGTCTAAAAATCCTCCCAGGGTAAACATGTCGAATACGCAGAGTTGATAATTTTCGGCTATCATGACGCTCATGCCTTCAGGTACGGTATCAATATTGCCGATAGGTATACAAGTCTGCCAGTCGGCCTTATTAAATTTGCCCTGGGTGTCGGTTTTTGCCTGATACATTACACCTTCTTTCATACAGGTTTCACCGGAAAGATAAGGGCGCCCGGTATATTCCTGAAGGCCGGAATAACTCCGATCTTCGGTTTTATGCAAATAGCTGTCAATAAAATCAGCCATATTTTCCGAAGTCGGTTTGCTTTTGGGATGAAAAATTGCTTTTAAAGTTTCTCTCGAGAGTATCATAATATTGTAAAATTTATGTCAATTATCATTTCACCCAAAACTAGTGGATCAGGCGATACATGTGCTGTGGCCGGCGCAACTTCATTCAGTTGATAGTACCGGGTAACTTCATTATTGTAATTATCTGAAGTAACCACTGCTCCCGGAGTGATATTATCAAAGTCGCCGATTCCCGGATTCTTTTTAAACAGATCCACACAATTTTTTATCGAGCCGGTCAGCAGAACCGACAGGTCAAAAATAGATTGTCCGATACCGATAGTTTTAATCTGCATCGATCGAGATCTCCTTATCAATTACGGTTACACTATTAACACTAAAACCGGCGCGGCTCAATTGTTCGCGTATCTTGCTTTCCATGCGTTGTAATTGTGGTCCGTTTAATGCCGCAATTATACCAACACCAACCAAAGGAGCATATTTATAATCACCAGGATTCGATTTGCTAATCTGTCTGATCTGTTGTTCTCCTGCCGAAGCAATAACAAAATCACCATTCATGATCACTGGGTTTTCATTACCATCCAATATTATATCTCCGTGGTTCATTTTATTATATGGGTATTTCTTGATCCATTAAACCTGATAATGGATTCATAACATTTGTTAGTTGGTTAAAAAATTGATCGGCGCTCATCTTCATTGCAATCTTTGTCCCAATAGCTATTGGTACCGTTGAGTCAGGAGGCAGGGACGCCGCTGTTTTTATTTGTTTGGCTAAATCAAGTGCCTTATTAGCCGCAGTAACAAGAGTCATCGCACCGTTGTATATACCCACAATGGTAGATACCGCATCAATAGCATCTTTTATCGCTTGAGGTAATTTGTCTTTTAACGCCTGTGGAACCATATTCCAGGCATCCACAATTTCGAATGGCCCCATGTTCGGAGTGAACCCTATGATATCTCTGTATTTCATGATGCTTTTAATTTTGACGCTACCACTAATTGCGCTACGTCGGTTATAGGAGTTCCCGGTGGAAGACCCGGAGCTATGACCACACCATTATTTCCTCCCATCATTATAGCCGATGCCGTAACATCGAAATTGCCATTCATCTTAATAACTATATTCCCGTTTTCATACGAATGTTCAATACTGCCTACTTTAATTTTAATCTTAGCTGCTTTTGAACAATGCAAGGCATAAGCATCCGTATTGCTCAGCATAGCCACCAGGATCAGGCTGTCATCTTCAGGAATCACGACCGTCGATTCGTGAACGCCTGTTATCGATACCAACCTGATCCCGGTTATTTTTGCTGATCCGTCTTCCGGAGTCCCGTCGCACGTCTTGTCATCCTCATTAATATTTGATGCCTTGGCAACAATAAAAGGGTTGCCCGGTATGCCGGCCATCCTGCGAATACAATCTTCTATTTCGAGTTCTTTGCCCATTTTAAACCTGGTTTAAAATTTCAATTTCCTGCCTGTATCCCGACATATTAAAGTTGCGTTTCACCAATTTAACGGTGAAAGCTTTTTTATCCCGGTACGTATTTTCATCATCTCTGAATTCAACTACATCCATGATCCGCACGACCGGCCATCCAAAAGCTTTAAAACTGCCTGATATCTGATTCGTCTTAAATCCTTCCTGTGTCTCCTTTGCGTACTTTTTTAGGTCCTCTAGGTTCGTAATGCTATTGGGATAAAATGTCCTCACATTACCATCGGTTATTGTTTCCGGATATTTCGTTTCAAGTTTACTTCCATCAGGAAGGATCACTTTTGCCACGATCTGAATTTTGCCTGGGTCGATGTCTTCCTGGGTGATGGAATCTTCAATAAAGTTTTGTTGGTATTTGAAAAGGATCCTCTGGGCATTACTATCCTGATTGGCTAATGTCGATGGCATGGTACCATAAAATTTTCCGGACTTAAAAAAGAAGTTCATTGGATATTCTTTCTTAATAGTATCTAGTGCCTGAGCAAGCGATATGTTGCTAAACCGAAACCGGCCTATTTTGGCGCTCTCTACGTTGCGTTCGATGTTTGCCGGGAGATATTGCTCGATGAAATCCTTCACGTCCATATTATCGCTCTGATATGCATCTATCATTATTTTTTTTAGCACATACATGTTGTCTTCGCAATAGAGTTCTGCCGGTATTTTGTAGGTCCGAATGTTCCGGATATAACCTGAAAAGACCTGTTCTAACTGATTGTTATATCCCAGTTCGACGTTGATCTGATCACCTGCAGACAGAAATTCATAAAGCAGCCTGTCTCTGTATTTGAGTTTACGCGGCAATAATATGGTGCAGGTATCCGTCAACTGATCAATGTTACTCATAATAGTACAGCTGTTGACAAACTTAAATTCATAAGTTTGTGTGCTGTTGATTATGGTGATATGAGCGCAGAGTACGTACATTAATTGTTGTCTTTTACTATGAGTTCGATATCGCTATCCTGAATGAGATCCATCGAAAAATATTGCAGATTAGTGTAGGAATTGGGTTGCTGAGGATAATCGATGTTTTTTACTACAACTTTAGTTATGTCGTGTAAATTCATCAATCGACTTAGCACATCAAAACTTACTCCTTTTTTAAATATTCTCCTAAATTCTTTAACCTGATCATAAGGATATGCCGATGTAATTTCCTTATCATTTCCAATATAACCTGAAATGCTTATTGCCTGATTCTCTACCGATACTAATTCTATGACTCCTCCGCGACCGGCAGCCAGTGGTGTGATCACTAAATCGTTTAAATAATTAATGGAACACAAGGCGTTCAAAAGAGCTATCTCATCATTACCATAATAAAAATACATATCGTTCACCACTTTTTGTCCGAACAAATTAACACCGCCCAGGTTCAGTGAAGTGTCTTCAATAGTTTCTCCAGCTTGAAACGGACTCGAAATATTTCTCCCCTGGAGAGGAGGCATAGGAATGTGTCCCTTATGCGTGGCAATCAGCTGAAATGCGTTCAATGGATTAAATATGGAAAAAGTTACTTTCATGCGGCCAGGTAATTTGCGTCGTTCAAGGCGAGGTTAAGGGCTGTTTTCATATCCTTGATAAAGTCTTCGATGGTTTGTGTGCCGTTATTTTGAATGGTACCGATCTTGAGTGCAGCATCCATGTTTATGTAGATATTCTTTACCGATGCTTTGCCGCTTGCTTCAGTGATACCATCTTTGGGACTACTCAATGTCTTTTTTGGAGGTTTATCGGTTTTTGTGTCTCCGGATATTCCAGTGCCCATAATAGCTCTTGGAAATTTATCCTTTTCCATACCCGTAATACCGGGAACATACACATTTGGTAAACTGAATGCTGGCTGAAATGATTTTCCGTTAGGATCTTGTAATGCCAACACGCCGGAATATGCAGCTTTTAAGTTATTAGCTGTTGCGTCTAAAAATTTATCGCTCTGTTTTAATTGTTCTGCTTCGACATCTTTCCCCGAGGTA
>CAIYOZ010000007.1 GCA_903927945.1 uncultured Bacteroidales bacterium
TGCAATCCACATCCCTTCTTCGTGCCTTCAAATTGAAACTGAATGTAATCCGGATCCAATTCCTCCTCTTTGATAAGATAACCGTGTTCAGCTTTGTAATCAATTATAAAAAGAAAAGGAGAACGTGAGGCTGCCAGGTGGTTCATCCGATCGATGAGTTGCTGTTTTGAAAGAAGTGGATATGGAAAAAGACCGTTCATGGCTGGAATTTGAATTCCGCGCAAAGTTACGCAAAGTTTTTTACTCCCATCAACTTCACACATATCGTTCACATAGTCACGCAGACCAAATCGTTTTAATCTTTCAGCATGTATTCATGATGAATAGTTCGAAGGGATAGAACCCACGATGCATTCCGTTTTTTCGAAACAGTATAATGGTTGTTTGAATTTGCGGACTAAGTTAAACTATATTTCCTGTGTTTTTTTGATATCCGGCTATGGTTAGCAGTTAGTTCCGGCTGTGTGCTACTATGTGTTTTGATTTATTCTCCATTTCAACCAGAATAATTTCTATATTTTCCCTATATAAACCCTATATAATCCATACTTATTTAGATAGGGTTTATATAGGGTTTATATAGGGTTTATATATGGATTATATATGGGTTATCTGAAAATGGATCGTAAATGAAACATATTTGTGATAAGACCCGGTTTTAAAAGAGAAGAATTATCAACATCTACTATTCTGCGCGATTGGCAAGGTAAAGGCCTTATACAGACAAAACCCCACGTATGCAGGGTTTTGCCAATTCGAAATATAGAACAGATTTTAAATCATACGAGCCTTATAAAGGAATGGAGTACCCCAGCGACACGAGTAAATTGCCTATATGGTTATCCCCGTTGTCAGGGTTATTTTGAATGGTGGTAAAACCATAGGCTCCCCGGACATCCAGTATAAGTTCACCAAATCCAACATTTTGAGAAAAGCCTAATCCACCGGTTAATCCAAAGTTTACCTTATTGATTTGATCGGTGATTTTGGTATCCGCATCAAAGTTAGCTTCAAAGGTTTGGCCTGTTTGAGGATTCACAGAAACGGGTTGAGTACCGGCCATATCGGCATACACAATGCTCGAACCCCCTGTCTTCTGTTTGGCATTCAATAAAAACCCCACGTATGGGCCAAAATCCACATACAGTTTCGTACTTTTACTCATAAAAAAGTTGTACTTCGCCATAAGGGGTATTTCCAAATAATTTATGATGGACTCGTTTTTATAGTTTGCATAAAAATAAGTACCGGCCGGAACCTGGGGATTAAAGGATGCACCCGCCAAAGCTTGCATACCATTCCGTTGCCCACCTTCGCTCGAATAAAGCATATCGGCACGCCATGAAAAGTGAGTACCGGTAATCCAGTTAAAAGTGAATCCGAATGCTTCACCCTGACGTGAGGTCCAACTCTCGCTTAAGGGATTGCCTCCACCTCCTGTCAGGTCAGGGATATTCAGTCCGGCAAAGACACCCAGTGAAAACTTAGAGGAGCCATTGTCATGATTCGTTTGAGCTGTGGCCATAATCATTGAAGATAATACCAACATTGACAATCCAATAAACTTTTTCATAGTGTTGTGTTTAAATGATTTATAAATGTATTTTAAATTTCTCAATTCATAAGAAAGAGATTATTCCAATCAGTTTATAATCCGCTAAATTTCAACTAAAATTCCTTTTCTTTTAGAAAAAGATCTATATACTAAAAGTTATGATGCCTTTAAAAAGTAAAATAAAATGACTATTCTTTTGAGAGTGATTTATTTTGCAGTTATATGACTGCAGGAAGTGACTAATAAATAGATTTTAAATAAAACATTGTCCATTTATCAATTTTAGTAAATAACGCCATGTGTTTAATAATTGTTTTTAAAAGCAGCACATTTACGTACATATTTCTGCCTTTTCAAAAAGACCACATAAAAAAAGCCGTGAGACATCACGGCTTGACAGAGTTCTACGAATAGAATTATTTTCGGACTTTATTTCGTTGAAAAGATCCTTTTCCCTTAGCGAATGTTTTCTTAAAGTGCTTGTTTTTTTCGGGATTGTATTCCGGTGATTCACCCAATTCAACGGGCATTGGAATTTTATAAATTACTTTTTCCAGGAAATCTTCAATCTGTTTGAATTTATATTGTTCTTCCACCGAAACAAACGTGATAGACATCCCTTTGGCACTGGCACGTGCAGTACGGCCAATACGGTGAACATAATCCTCCGCATCGTGGGGGACGTCGTAATTAATGATTAACGAAATGTCATCAATATCAATACCACGGGATACGATATCGGTTGCTACCAATATATTGACACGATTGTTACGGAACTCATGCATGATATGATCCCGTTGAACCTGATCCAAATCGGAATGCATTTCACCCACCTGGAGACCCATTTGACGGAAGGTCTTGAAGAGTTCTTTCACCTTCAGTTTAGACCCGGAGAATATAATGACCTTATTGGATTCCTGATCGACAAATAAATGCCGGATAAGTCCCAGTTTCTGCCCTTCATTACAGATATAAGCCGTTTGCATAATGCTTTCGGGTGGCTTGGAAACAGCAATCTTCACCTCGAAGGGATCGTGCATGATGGTTTTGGCAAGTAACCGGATTTTAGGAGGCATGGTTGCCGAAAACATGATGGTCTG
Organism: uncultured Bacteroidales bacterium; assembly: GCA_903927945.1. GTDB lineage: Bacteria > Bacteroidota > Bacteroidia > Bacteroidales > Paludibacteraceae > Paludibacter. The sequence goes on from CAIYOZ010000007.1 coordinate 2,656, forward strand.
ACGTTCTTTGGGAAGCCTGTTTACCACCTGCATGATATCATCGAAGAATCCCATGTCGAGCATACGGTCGGCTTCATCAAGAATAAAGTATTTGACGTGCGAAAAATCAATGTCGTACAAGTTGATGTGCGACAACAATCGCCCCGGGGTGGCAATCACCACATCGGCCCCTTTTTGTAATCCACGGCGTTGCACATCCCACGCTGCAGAATCATTGCCGCCATATACGGCAACCGATGAAAAAGGGAGATAATAGGAGAAACCTTCCATTTGCTGATCGATTTGTTGGGCCAGCTCACGAGTTGGAGCCATGATGATAGCGTTTACAAAGTTTTCAGCATGATGCTCTGCCTGCAAGTTATGCAACAGGGGCAGAATAAAGGCGGCAGTTTTACCGGTCCCGGTTTGAGCACAGGCAATCACATCACGTTTTTGAAGGATTACTGGTATGGTTTGTTCCTGAACCGGAGTGGCTTCTTTAAAATTCATGGCTTGCAATCCGTCCAACACGGCATCACAAAGGGGAAGTTCGTCAAATCTCATTGAAAATTTATTAATATCATGCAAAGATACGCATTTTTGAGTAAGTATATTCAACGTATGCATTTTAGAACCACAAAAAACGTCGAAACCCATTGGATTTCGACGTTTTAGCGGAAGCTACGAGACCTGAACCTAGCAGCTTTTACACCTATATATCAATACGTTGAACTTTTTGCAAAATTACCTGTTACGATTTAGTCCCAGATTTTCTGACCTCATTTTTACTGCCTTTGACTTCGCTTTGTACTGCAATTATTTCGTTCTCAAAATTAATCATTATTTGTTGATTATGCAAGGATGTCTTAGTTTATTCATTAAACTCTTATTTTTATATTTTCCGTTTTTACAATTTATAAAATTGCTTTTAAAATAACATGAATACCAAGCAACAATTAGCTCCAAAATTCACGCTAATTTTAAACATCTGGAGTTAGATAGAATTTTTCAGTTTCAATCTGACTTGAAATAATATGCCAGAATAATTATGCATTTCACAAATATCGACTATTTTTGTGAAATATAACTCAAAATAACTTGACTCAATCAACTGATAATAAAACAATAGAGTTCCTAAAGTACAGGGCAAAGGGTAAAATATATTTTCTGAATTATTTTTCTGGAACTTTAATCTCTGGTTTGCGGTAAGTGAATAACTCACCTGATTATGTATAAATATTTTCTGCGCTGTCTTCATGCGTTTTATTGGAGTGAACTCTTACTTTAAAAAACAAAATATACCACTGGAAATACGAAAGAAAATGGCTTGGGTAGTGACTGACTGTATGAATGAAGCCTGCGGAATGGAAAGGAAGAAAACTACTGAAGCGGTGCGGTGCTGAGGAGTATGCATAAAATGACAGCGGAATGAAATGCAAGGGTTCGAAGTAAGGTACGAACGTAGTTCCTGAAATGTAATGGGCTTGAATGAATGCATATACCGCAAGGACAAGGATAAATCAATACGGAATGTTTTTGTTTTTTGCAACAACAAATGCGGGGTGGAATCTTTATGATTAATTGACTAGTAATCAATGAGGAGAAGAATAAATACACCTAAATACATATCAAGTGTCCGCAATTGACCAATTAGACATTTTTTACAAAATCATCGTTTAAGATGCCTCCACGTTGTTTTCCATTGGAAAACAGAGCCATTGAAAAATAGCTTCTCCAGCAATCCAAAGTACTTCATTGACTTATTTATACTACCTGTATGTTCTGGTTCAAAAGCAATGGTCATTCCCTCAATTCGTTTTGTTACCCATTGCATTAAAGAACCGTTAAGATTAAATACCTCCTTAATATCTTTATCCTTCATATAGGTGAAATATTGTTTATCATTCGAGGTTGAGTTTTCAATGGTAAAATAATCTAAGTCTATGTCAAAATATATCTGTTCGATATTTTGGGTCTCGACATATTTGATCAACATCTCATGATTCTCGAATTTTCTTATATGATGGACATGCCCATGAATGTCTTTGAATTGTTTTACTCCATCATCAACTTTACCATAGTGGGTTTGCTTACAGACTACATAAATATCTCCGATTAAATTAAGATATGCGGCAGAAACTATGTGATTATCATTATGTGGGTGTAACTTAGCCCAAGAATAAAAAGACACTTCAAACAGATTGTTCAAATCTAGTTTCCCCAACCAGTCCTTTTCTGTATCATCTGGATATGCCAAGTCCTGATGCCAATCAAAAGTAACCAAGTGTGGTACTATCTTATCCTTCTTCTCTTTAGACCATTTTGCCCAAAAGTAAAATGCAAAACGATGAGAATTGAATATCCCTAATTCAATGCACTTTTTCGAAGGACAGAAAGGATGAGCAAGAATTGCTGTCATCACATTCGATGGCAAAGACCATGTCTTGTATGTTTGTGTATAATCAATCATACATACTAACTTTCATTTGATAAACTATATGTATTTGTGGCTTTATGGTCAATTTCATTGGCTATTTCTGCTAAGTACAAGAGTTTATTCCTGATTTGAATTATCAGTCCCCTTATATTTCTTTCAGTAAAGTGTTCTCCGTTATACCTAAATTCGACTTTATCATTATCCAATTCCATTTGAATAGAGACTGTTCAGTCTTCATAATCAGCAACGCTATCTTAAGCATTTTGTAATAATTCCCAAACCCAACGACCTTTGTTGTTCTCAACAGTCTTTTCGAAATCATGTAAGCGCTTGATTATTTTGTCTACAATTGAGCAATTACCATCCTCTTTTCTACCTTCTTCAATGGATTGTCTAATCATATTTACGTTATTTATAAGTACTCATCATACTTGGCAACAGTTTATTCCCCGGAATTACCACTGAAATAACATAATCAGGATGATTAACAGGTAAGTTAGTAGTTGGGGGCAAATGATGTAGGTTAAACCAGTCCTTAAAATTAAGCATCGGTTTTTTCTCCTTGTCGCTTAAATCTAATATCACAAATATTCCCAATCGTTCGTATGCTGAAGCGTAGGTTTGCGCTTGAGCAATGTAATAATCATCGATTTTTCCGACCGTAGGCGATTCATCGGTCTTTTTGACCTCAATCGGAATGCGCATTTTATCACATTGGAATATTATGTCAACACGTCCTCCACTAGCAACTTTTCCTCTTTCATAATCAAAATATTGCGCCATTGAGGTATGTTTAAGGCTTTCAAATAAACTAATTTGCAAGTGGCTTTCAAGGGCATCTGCACCAAAACCTCCATTCACTTTTTTGGAAAACAAGAATAAAAACTTAGATTTATCGTACCCTAAATGAGAATGGTAGGCATAACGAATCACTTGGGCCAACACATCAAAGAATATCATTTGCTTTTCCATATCCAAATCAGGAATCTTCTCTGCAACTTGCTCTCTCAAAGATTTTAAAATATCATCGCCAATACAATATCCTGTTTCGAAATAGGCCAATCCGCTTCGGGTTCTTTTGAAGAAATCGCCCAGTACGTCTAAAGTTGATATAATATTTCTATTGCTACTAAGTCGTTCCAATGCCTCTTCTGTATCTTGCTGGTTACCTATAATTTCTCTTATTGCTAAAACAAATTGCGGATCATTTGTAATTGAGTCATCTTTAGATTGCAATAGACTCAATACATAGTCAATAAAATCATCAGAAATAGTTACTTCATTTGAGGTTTTAATGTTTTCCAAAAGTTCTATTTTATTTGCCAACCCATTTATATATGCTGTGATCGGAAAACA
>CAIYOZ010000008.1 GCA_903927945.1 uncultured Bacteroidales bacterium
CGACTGGCAATGTTACAATCTAAACATAATTTTTTCATCTTTGAAATAAAAATCTTATTTTTGTTACTCAAATTTAAATAAACTATGAAAGTACTTTTTATTGGTGGCACAGGTGTGTTAAGTTCAGCTTGTTCGGAGTTGGCGGTAAGTCGGGGAATGGATTTATACCATCTGAATCGGGGGTTGAGTGCCAATATCCGCAATGTTCAGGGAGTAAAGACGATTATTGCCGATATACGGAACGTGAAAGAAACTGCTAATGCTCTGGAAAACTATGAATTTGATGTGGTGGTGGATTTTATAGCCTACGAGCCGGAACATATTCTGAACGACATCACCCTGTTTTCGGGCAAAACAAGTCAGTATATTTTTATCAGTTCGGCTTCTGCCTACGAAGTTCCGAAAGTACTTCCTGTTACCGAAGAAACGCTGTTAGACAATCCGTATTGGGAGTATTCCCGCAAGAAAATTGCCTGCGAAAAGGCGCTAATAGAAGCAGGAATAAAAAGCAATTTTCCATATACCATTATCCGTCCATCGCATACTTACGATAAAACCAAGATTCCCGCAGTTGGCGGATATACAGTGTTACACCGCATGTTGCAGGGATTACCTGTGATTCTGCCTGGTGATGGCACTTCCATTTGGACGCTTACATGGAATAAAGATTTTGCGGTAGGACTAGTTGGACTGTTCGGCAATCCCAAAGCTATCGGCGAAGCTTTTCATATCACTTCAGACGAGTGGTTGACATGGAATCAGATTTACAGCATTCTGGCTACCGAATTAGATGTTACTCCTGATATCTTTCATATTCCGTCGGATATAATAGCGCATTATGATGCTGAAATTGGTGCCGGATTACTCGGCGATAAGGCACACAGCATGATTTTCGATAATTCCAAAATCAAAAAGTTCGTACCCGATTTTAATCCGCAGGTAAAATTCAGCGAAGGAGCTAAAGAAGTGATTAAGTGGTACAAAGAAAACACGCTGCAACTACCGGTTGATAGTCACATCAATGAGTTTATGGATAAGATTATTGGGGACTTCAGGAAATGGTCAGAATCAGACGATTTTTAATACTGTTTACCATGTGCTTCGCCTTTGAGTCTTTTAGGCGAACCCGACCAGGAGCAACCGAGGCAATAGAGTGTGGTTAAATCAAAACCAATAAGCGAATCCTCTGGATTTAAAGGGATAACATTGTAATTTTCATCCACGTTTACCAGCACAGTGTCGTGTTGCTCATTTCGGACGTAAAAGCGGTGAATGTCGCATTGTGGACAACGAAGTTTTTTCATTATTTATCCGTAGTATCAATTTCGGCAATTTCCACATCTTCTGCAGTTAAGTCTTCCAACTTTTCGCTTTCGCAACGCAGCACTCGTCCCGGAAATTTCTCAGGCCAAATCAAATTATGCGTAGCCATTATCACCGTTGTACCCGACTGACATATAGTATAAAGCAGTTCTATTAGTTCGTTTCCGGTTACTGTGTCGAGGTTTCCGGTTGGTTCATCAGCCAGAATTATTGCAGGCGAATTGAGCAAAGCACGGGCAATTACAATACGTTGCTGCTCACCACCCGAAAGCTGATGCGGCATTTTAGAGGCTTTTGTGCTCATTCCAACCTGTTCAACCACATGGTTGATACGTTCGTCAATAGCTAACTGATCCGTCCAATCAGTTGCTTTCAGCACAAATTCAAGGTTTTTATATACCGAGCGATCTGTCAACAATTGAAAATCCTGAAACACAATACCAATTTTGCGACGCAGGAACGGAACATCTTTGTGATTCAGATTGCATAAATCATATCCAAGCACTTCGGCCGAACCATTTATAACCGGCACTTCGTGATAAAGTGACTTCAAGAGTGAAGTTTTGCCACTACCCACTTTTCCGAGCAAATATACAAATTCACCCGAATGCACTTCCAGTTGTACATCCTTTAGCACCAAATCCTCTTGTTGATAAATATCAACATCGGTATATTTTATCAATTGTTTCTTTTCCATTGCCCCTAATCCCCTAAAGGGGACATTTTTTAATTTCAATCGTAAATTTACTTGTGTCTTTTCTTCAGTTCGCGTGCCAAATCGTCAAGTGAATAACCTTTCGAGGTTAGCAAAACGATCAGGTGATAAATTAAATCCGAAGCTTCATATATAAAACCTTCCTCAGTGCCGTTAGTAGCCTCAATAACTGTTTCTACAGCTTCTTCACCCACCTTTTGAGCCATGCGATTTACACCTTTTTTGAAAAGTGAAGTAGTGTATGAGCCTTCGGGCATTTCATTGAAACGAACGGTAATAAAGTCCTGCAAGTATTTCAGGAAGGCAACATCGGCTTCATTTTTTTCACCCCAACAAGTATCAGCACCTGTGTGACAGACCGGTCCAACAGGTTTTACCTTAATAAGCAAAGTATCGTTATCGCAATCGGATGCAATGGAAACCACATTCATAAAATTGCCACTCTCCTCCCCTTTTGTCCAAAGTCGGTTTTTAGTGCGACTGAAAAAAGTAACCTGACCGCTTTCCTGTGTTTTAGTCAAGGCTTCCTCATTCATATATCCAAGCATCAACACTTTAGACGTCATTTCATCCTGAATGATAGCCGGAACC
>CAIYOZ010000009.1 GCA_903927945.1 uncultured Bacteroidales bacterium
AGAATAAAACAGAGAAAATATAGTTTGACTTAGCATCCTGATTCTTGTTATAATTTTACTATTACCAATCTATGTTGTTCTATGTCTTCGATATAATTATCAAGATCCATTCTAAAAGATTAAAACTATGTGGACCTATGTATCTATGTGACCTATGTGTATTATATTGATTTTTTATATTGACCTTGGCATTCATTAAATGCGACATTAAATTTATGCTTTTACTTACATGTAAACCAAGCAATATCACTGATTTCAAAAAGACAGGAAAACATACAAATTAAATGTTGAAAACCGGATTTGAAAATCATAATGAATTAATCCGGAAACTGACTTTCATCAGGGCAGGGATTTGAGTGTTAAAAGAGTAATCCTAACTCTTTATTAAATTTAAAGCAAGTCAACACCTTACGATTTTTTTGTATCTTTGTCATTCTTTTAAAAATTAACATTGATATGAAGAAAATAATTTTTTCCCTCCTGTTTGTAGTACTTACTCCCGTTCTCTTTGCACAAGGATTCTCGGCGACACAACAACGCAAACTCACCAATGCACTGACCGCTATCTCAAATCTATATGTCGATAGCATTAATGATAAAAAGCTTGTTGAAAACACGTTGGAAGCTGTGTTAAAAGAATTGGACCCTCATTCTGTATATATTCCTAAGGAGGAAATTGAACGTGTGAATGAACCGCTGGAAGGAAGTTTTGAAGGGGTGGGCATTCAATTCCAACTGATGGAAGATACATTGCTGGTGATTCAGACCATCTCGGGTTGCCCTGCTGCCAAGGTAGGCGTACTGCCCGGTGACCGGATCATCTATATAAATAATGACCTGGTAGCCGGAGTGAAGATGCAAAATTCCGATATATTCAAAAGGTTGCGTGGACCAAAAGGGACCGAAGTGACGGTGAAAGTCAAACGCGGAGATCAGAAGGAATTAATCGAGTTTAAGATCATTCGCGATAAAATCCCGCTATATAGTGTGGATGCCAGCTACATGATTGGGAAAGATATCGGGTACATCAAAATCAACAACTTTGGGAATTCGACGGTGCAGGAATTTGAAAAGGCATTCGGCGAACTTCAGAAGAAAGGGATGAAACATTTGGTCATGAGCCTGCAAGGGAATGGTGGAGGTTATTTGAATGCTGCTATTCAGTTGGCCGATGAATTTCTATCGGCAAATAAACTGATTGTCTATACCCAGGGACTGAATCAACCTAAAAGTGTGGCTGAATCGACTTCGACAGGTATCTTTGAAACCGGCAAATTGATTGTGCTGGTGGATGAGTATTCGGCCTCGGCCAGTGAAATTGTATCGGGAGCCTTGCAGGATTGGGATCGTGCCATAATCGTGGGACGTCGCACATTCGGAAAAGGATTGGTTCAACGCCAGTTCCCATTGATAGATGGATCGATGTTGAGGCTTACTGTAGCCCGGTATTATACTCCAACGGGTCGATGCATTCAAAAATCCTATAAGAACGGATACGATAAATATGAAATGGATTTGTCGGACAGGTTTAAAAAAGGTGAATTGTTGCATGCCGACAGTATTCATTTCCCTGATTCATTGAGTTATAAAACGTTGAACCTGAAACGCAAGGTTTACGGTGGTGGCGGCATTATGCCTGATATCTTTGTACCACTGGATACCACACGCTTTACCGCTTTTCACCGGAATATCGTGGCACGCGGGGTGGTCAATAAAGTATGCGTGCAATACATTGATAAAAACCGGGCTGAATTGAAAAAGAAATATCCAACCTTCGATAAATTCAAAAAAGAATACGAAGTGGAAGAACCGTTCCTGAACCAATTAATAGCACAGGCTACAAAAGATAAAATCAAAGTGGATATGGCTCAGTTTGCCATTTCAAAACCACTGATTAAACTTCAATTGAAAGCCTTGGTTGCCCGCGATTTGTGGGAGATGAACGAGTATTATCAGATCATGGATGATGACAACGAATCATTGCAAAAAGCCATTCAGATATTAAGGACTCCGGGAGCTTTTGAGAAGATTCTCAAGTAGAAGGAAGAATCCGCTTGAAGTATTCGAATTAAACATGTAAAGAGTAACAGGAATTATATCCTCTTGTTGCTCTTTACTTTATAAAAATATTCATAGATATATGTCCATACTGTTTACCTACTTACATACCAATTGGGTCGAAATTGTCGGAGTCGTGTTGAGTCTGATCTACTTATACCTTTCCATCAAGCAAAAAGCAAGTCTTTGGATATATGGTTTTTTATCCTCGGCATTGTATGTAGTGGTATTCTTCCAGACAAAATTCTATGCCGACATGAGCCTGCAGTTTTACTACTTGGTGATAAGTGTGTACGGATGGTTCAACTGGAAGCGGAAGAAGCCTGAATCAGGACAGGAGTTGCCGGTAATGAAAACTTCCAGACGCCTGATCTATCACCTGATCATTGCTTCTACACTTATTTACGTAGTTTATTACCTGATACTGGCTAAATTTACCGATTCAACTATTCCAAAAGCCGACTCCCTGGTGGGGATGCTAAGCGTTATTGGTACTTGGATGCTGGCACGCAAGCTCATCGAGAACTGGTTGGTATGGATCGTGGCAGATGGAATAGCCACAGGACTGTTCTTTTACAAAGGCCTCTATCCAACGGCTGTATTGTTTATTATTTACACAGTCATTGCGGTAGTAGGGTACCTGCAATGGAAAAAAACGATGCAGCAATAAATCACCTTCTTTTGATAATTACACGAATACTTTCTCTCTAAAATAAACTATTTTATTCTTAAAATAGTTATATTCTTTTCACAGATCACCGGCCATTACTTTTTAATATTAGAAATCTTATGAAGAAGGTAATTTTTCTGACTTTCATGTTTCTGGTTGCATTCATTTCCTTCACTGTTGGTCAGGGATCAACTTACTGCGGTCCCTATAAGGTTTCGAAACGAATCGTGTGGAATGGCATCAATGATTCCACAATATCAGGGCTGCAAATCACGAATCCCTCTGGTCATTGCTTATCGCTTACCAACTGTTCGAATATCATCATACAGAATTGCAAATTAGGACCCTCGAAAAAGGAAGGGGTTTATCTGTACAATTGCACAAACATAACGATCCGTAATTGCTCCATGGCCAATAATGAAACGGGAGTGTATGCCGCAAATAGCCGTGGCATCAAGGTTACGCACAATGATGTGAAAAATGTGCAAGGACCTTTTCCTAAAGGACAAATGGTTCAGTTTGATAAGGTATCGGGCGGGGGTAACCGGATTAATTATAACGTGGGGGAAAACATAGCGGGGGAAAGTGCTGCGGAAGATGAAATAAGCCTGTATATGACCAATGGACTTGAAACGGATCCGGTACAAATTGTTGGTAACTGGATACGGGGCGGGGGGCCTTCCACATCGGGCGGAGGAATCATGACCGGTGATAACGGAGGTTCGTATGTGACGGTCCAGAATAACATTCTGGTGAATCCGGGCCAGTACGGCATTGCTATTTCGAGTGGCCATCACATATCCATCAAGAATAATCAGGTCTATTCGGAGAAACAGTTCTTTACGAATGTAGGCCTGTACGCCTATAATCAATATCCGTCCGATTGCAGTTCAGACACCATCATGAATAATACCGTCAATTTCAGGCACAAAGCCGGCACCTTGAACAATACATGGACAAACGGCAGTTGTGGTGATGTATACGGATGGAAAACCAATTATTACGACCCCCGGTTGAATGCATCGATTCTTCCTTTGAAGATTATCGGACGATGCCAGAATGACTCTGTGCCTGTTTCCAGGCCTTAATTGAATGATCCTTTAGATTGTTTTTAATGGCTGTTGGTCTTTTTTTTAGATCAACCCTTACCCGCTTTGTCCGGAATTCTTCGTTGGGAGCATAGTAGCGATCCGGTAGGAAGTATTTCCCGTCTCTCTATTCGACTTTTATAATGCTTTTAATCATATTGCTTATCTGCTTAGAACAAGTTGATTTTTCAATTCTTAATTATATCTCTTAATGGTGTTGGTGGCGTCTCCACTGCTTGCTGCATTAGCCGAAAAAATAGTTTTCCTCTATGTGTCGATAGCTTTCTATTAAATCGAA
>CAIYOZ010000010.1 GCA_903927945.1 uncultured Bacteroidales bacterium
CCCTACTTTCATAGATAATATTTATTTTCAACCCATAAATTATTATGTTATGAAATCAACTTACAGAGTACTTTTCTACTTAAAGAAAAATGCCATTCAAAAGAATGGGAAGTCCATTATCATGATCCGTATTACAATTAACGGAGAAATCGCGCAATTAAGTTCTAAACTTCAGGTAGATCCTGATTGTTGGGACGTAAAGTCAGGAAAGGTCAAAGGACGGGCAGCCGAAGCCAATAACATCAACAGGCAGTTAGACAACCTGAAATCTACCATTGACAAGGCGTATACAAAACAATTTGATGAATTTGGCTATGTTGACCCAGAGAAAATCAAGAACACAATTTTGGGAATTGATAGAAAATACAAGACCCTCCTGGAGTACTGCGACATGCACAACAAACAGTATGCTTTGAAAGTGGGTTATTCCACTTCAAACATAACCTACAACCGTTATAAACTGTTGAGAGAACGGCTTGAATCTTTTCTGAAAGAGAATTACAATATCTCCGATATTCCAATCAGTGAGGTAACTCCGGTCTTCTTAGACAGCTTTTATATCTATATCCGTAACAATCACAAGAGTGAACACAATAATGCAATGAAAACCATGCAGCGGCTACGGAAGATATTTTATTTCGCCAAAAACACAGGACTTAATATCCCCGATCCTTTCTGGAATTTCAATATCGGCTTTGAAACTGTCGAAAGAGAGTTCCTAACTCAAAAGGAAATTGATACCATTAAGAACAAACAGTTTGCAACAAAAAGGGTTGAGCAGGTAAGGGATTTATTCATTTTCAGTTGCTATACTGGACTTTCGTACATTGATTTGTATAATTTGAAGGAATCCAACATACATACCGCATTTGACAACAGCCTGTGGATTATGAGTAAACGTCAGAAAACGAATGTTCACTTTAATGTACGGCTTCTTAATACCCCTATACAAATACTTGAGAAATATAAGGGAAGTCAACTAGATGGGAAGGTATTGCCTGTAATCTCTAACCAAAAAGTAAATGAATACCTGAAAGAAATAGCCGATTTATGCAACATTACTAAAAACCTGACTTTTCACATGTCCAGACATTCATTTGCTACCACCATCGCTTTATCAAATGGAGTACCCATTGAAACAGTTTCCAAAATGCTCGGGCACAAAAGTATCAAAACTACTCAAATTTATGCAAAAATAACTGACATGAAAATGAATAATGATATGCAAAAGTTGGCTGAGATAATCGATAAAGAGATAGCAAGTTAGACAGATTATTGCAATGCAACTTTAGAAGGAACGAACTGGTCACAAATTGTGACCAGCTTCCTGAGAGTCAAAAAAGTTTGAGGTCACAAATTGTGACCTCAAGATTAGGAGATTTTTGAATATTGGTGTAATAGGTGAGAAAGTATGTATTATCCGAAAGTTTATGGAAAGCTGTATTGTTGCAACCAATACGGCTTTTTTTCATACTTTATGTTGGGTGTTAATATGGCTTTGCCATACTTCATCCATACACGAGGAACTAACCCGCAATAAACGGGGCAACCTGATCAATGTTTAATCCTGTGTACCGGCAGAATTCGTCAACAGTTACGAAC
>CAIYOZ010000011.1 GCA_903927945.1 uncultured Bacteroidales bacterium
CAATATATTGTCCTATTTGAATAAAGAATAGCACGCGGATTCCCACGGAAATAGCGGATGTACACAGATAAGAATATATTTACGGATTTTGAATACGGATTTAATTCATACAAGTATGAATGATAAAGACTTCCATCTTTGTATCATTCCAATTTATTGGAATTAAGATCCGTATTAATCCGCTAAATCCGCGTTAATCCGCGTTCTAATCTTATCTTATTCTTCAATTTATAAATAGTACATTATTTTGTATCACTTTCTTAAACTAATATGTAAAAATTTAAAGAAGAAAGAGTCATAAAGTGCGCACCAAAACAAAGCGTCTGACTGTTACTAAAACAGCCAGACGCTTATGAATAAGCATTCGTCATCAAATGTGAAACACTTCTACTTCACTGCCACCAGTTCAATACCTGACTTCTTGCCAAGGTTTCGGCTATATTGTTTGTCGTTGGAGTTGTTCCAATGTTCCAACACACCCAGGCTGGAGAGGCGGGTTCCATCATTTTCGGGATCGTAGAGGGTGCCTGAAGGAGGATTGTTGGCTTTGGCAGCTTCCAGGAGATAGGAATCGGAAAAGTTCAAGTCCACAGCATCGGGCCATTCATTGGAGATAAAGTCGAGGGCAACGGCATCGATTGCTACCGGATCCTGAGAGGCAAGCAAACTGCAAGGCCAGTTGCCGTTAAAAGGTTTCATTTTCCACATAGGCTTGGGAAGTCCGTTTACGGCTTTAGCACCGTAGAAACCATCAATGAGGTACAGCATGGTTTTACCGCCCATATCCTTGTGGCCCATATAATCCACAAAAGTCATATATTTAGAGCCCCCTTTATTGTCCTGTCCAAAGTTATCGTGGGCATTCTTACGCCAGTCGCTGTTGATGTCGGTAGCACCATACCAGTTTTTTCCGCAGAGCGTCACACCCTGCCCCACATGTCCTTTCAACAACGCCACATTGATCAGGTAATCGGCTTCAACGGCGCAGGAAGCAAGTCCACGTGCCAGTTTGCCGTTATCCTTCGAGTAATGGATAGCTTCCGATTTGTAAGTGGATTTGGTTCGTCCGTCACCCCCGATGTTGTCTACAAAAATGACATTCGGAAAAGCGGCATGACATTTATTAAACGTATAATCGGTGATAAATCGGCTGGCATCGAACACGGTGATTTTGGCCTGGGGAACCCCTGCCTGATTCACCAGGCTCTTGAGCAAGGCGTATACCAATTGGGGAGAGACATTGATTTCGGGACTGTCGGCATGGGCGTAGGTGTTATTTTCATTCACTTTGATGGCTATTTTTTCGGAAGACATATATCCATGATTCCCACGGTTTTTCGATTTGTTGAAGAAAACGAATAATTTAGACCAGGCCTTTTGTTCGTTTCTATCACCGGTAAGATTTTCGAGGGCATCACTGACCATCTTCACCGCTTTTTCCTGAGAGTTCCAACGGTCCTCGAACCAGAACCCGGTCTTTTCGTCCCAGTTGGAAACACCTGGATTGTGCACCCAGACAACACGACCCGGGAAAATACCCTTGGCAATACCAACGGGTTGATTCGCACCAGTCATCATTTTAGGAGGATCGAAGGTAGCTTTCACCTGGGCATACAGGGTATCCGAATTCTGAACGGCAAATACGGTGGCACAGATCACGGCTACCAACCCGAAGAGGGTAGCATAACCAAACCTGCGGTTCTTAATAAAAGTCTTAGCTTTCATCCAGGCAGTCACACCGCCAACCATTGACAGCAGATAGAGCACAAAGGCGGACATGATGGGAGCCGAAGCCTGCATACAGGGATATGCGGCACGAGAGGGTTTCGGGATAACACGCACCAGAAACCACACTGTGGAACTTATTCCCAATGTCAAAAAAGACAGTCTTTTAAAAGATTTATGTGCTTTCAGCTTTTTCAGCAATTCAAGTGCGGATCCAAAGAAATGTGTCATAACAGGTTGATTTTATGGAGTATAAATATAATAAGGCAAGTGTTGTTTTTTCTGTTTAATCCCCTACTAAGATTAACGGTATAAAAGTAACAAATTTTACATGAATATCCAAAAAACCTCCTCTATAACAAAGAAACCTTTTGTCGTCCGAAGGACACAAAAGCGTTTTCTTGTGGGATAATTGAGAAAACGCTCTTGGTTACTTCGAACGATTTGAGGTTAGAATGTAATGTTTTGAGTTTTGGAGCTTGATTATTTAAGAAAACTCCTAAAGGTACTTCGTACTCTCTCTTGTTTTATTATAATTTCCAAGTAACCGAAAAATTGATTATCCGCCCTTCGACAGATGCCCATAATTGATGAAATTGAGGATTTTCAACCGATCCACTGTAAAGTGATTCGTAGCGGCTTTGACGAACATCGAGCAAGTTTTCTCCATTCAACACAAACGAGAAAGGCCCGGTTTTGTATTGTACCATGACAGCCAGGATATAATAAGCAGGCACGGCATGATAATTTTGATCAAGCTGCCCTGCAACTAATGAATTTTCAAGTCCAACTTGCCAATGTTTATTCAATTCATAAATATTGGTATTCGATATATCGTGTCTTGGAGTACAGATAGGTGTTTGATTAGGCTGATACAATTTCTTGACATTGGTATACACATAGCTTAAATATATTTCCAATTCGTCGATTTTCATACGGGTGTATGTTTGTGCACCCCATGTGTTGAGTGCTTTTCCGGCATTATAGAGTTCAATTGATGACCGATTGGGTATACTGTCTATGGGTGAAGTGATTGAAGACGCAAAAACCGATTGATTGAAGGTTAGTGTCATCTCATCAAAACTCTTTTGATAGTTAACATCCGCATTAATACCGCGAGAGTGTTCCGGTTTCAATCCATTGACCGAAGACAAATGGTTCAAATCGATTTCAGGATCAAGATAATTGACAGGACCCGGCACTTTATAGCCCAACCCTCCGTTGATGCGTGTGGTTATTTCTTTACTGAACTTATACATTATTGATAAACGGGGCAACGGGAACCAACCATATTTGCTCTGATAGTCTGCACGTAAGCCACTCTCAATGGTTAATTCTTTTGTA
>CAIYOZ010000012.1 GCA_903927945.1 uncultured Bacteroidales bacterium
GGCACAATATCGAGTAATTTCGGTTCTAACTCTTTAATTGAAATCAAAAATACGAAGTATTTTTCTTATCCGTTTTTAATCCGCTACATCAGCGTTTATCCGCGTGCTATTCTTATTCTGGCTTGTCCAGGTTAGGAGCTTGGGGTTCTTTCTTATATACCTCCAACACTCTCTTCCCCACACTCTCCAAATCCATATGTAGCTCCAGGATGCGTTTTCTACCCCCTGTCCGTTTTCCGAATGTCAATGCCTGTTGAATCTTTTCCGCCACATCCTCCGGCTCATAGGTGGAGAGATAACAACCATCAATCCCTTCCGTCACTTCCGGCACATCCCCTACCGATACCGAAACAATGGGACAATTGCAAGCCATGGCTTCCTTGATAAATTGAGGTGATCCTTCTGTAAAACTGGTCATTAGCACCACATCCACCGCGTTCATCAACTGTACCACCTGATCCCTGGAGTATCCGCTCAGCTCCAGGATTTCAACATCTTTTAATAAGGCAACCGCTTTCTGTGCTAATATTGCATTCTTAACCGTATTCAGGAAGGCTCCTGCAAACAGCACGTACTTTTTCGTAACGTCCAACCCCAATTCTTTCCGTGCGCTGGTTTTATCTTCAGGAATAAATAAGTTTATATCCACACCACAAGGAATCAGTGACTGCCCGTTCTTTAACCCTGCTTTTTTCAGGTTCTTTTTCGATACAAAGATATTATGCTTTGACAGCATCATGCACAGCCTTGAAAAAGGATACACTTTCGGTTCATTGATGTCGCTTCCATGATAGGTTGTCACTACCGGTATGCTACGCTGTAGGTTCGCCAGCAGACCCGATAACCCGTAATGGGCATGAATCAAGTCCGGTTGGTACGACTTTATCTTGCCGATCAGGTGCTTCCGTTCCTTTAAATAGCCCGTGAACCCTTTCTGATTCACCAAAAAGTAATCCGCCTCAACCCCCAACCCTATCAACGAATTGACCTGCTCCGTGATAAAAGGCGATATCTTTCCCGAATGTCCACTGCAAACTATTAATACCTTCATCACTTATAACTTATCACATATATTTACTACCCAATGTCCTCCTTTATTCGTAATTCAGCGCTTACAACCTCACTCTTATCATGTTGATATTAAATTATCAATGGCGTACAGAGGATAGATATCAACTTTACCTATCCTTCCAAAATTTTCCAATGATGTGCGAATGCCTGATTTTGATTTTTTCAACTCCATGAAACTATAAAGACTTTGCATTGAACCTTTTGTACCAGCCTTTACTTCTATTGGAATTATAGCACCACTTTTTGAGATCACATAGTCTACTTCTGCTTGTGCACTTTTATCAAGACGCAACCAATAATATAATGTTTGACGTTCATAACAACTACCGCTTTTCAACAAATCCAATCCAACAAAAACCTCTGCTAATGTACCCTTGTTTACCAGATTAACATCCGTTGAAAGAAGAACATTGTTCATATCCAGATTTAATAAGCGCTGCATTAAACCTGTATCCATGAAAAGATATTTACGAAACTTAGTGTTTACCTCCGCACCTAATGGTAATCCGTTAGCGGCGGTATGAGTTATCGGTATTATTATTCCGGCCATGGTAAGTAATTCCAATGCTTCTTTTACTTTTACCGATTCTAAATCAGACGATACTTGCGAATAAACAAACTTATTCCCCGATTGCAAAGCCACTGAACGAAGTGTTTGTTGTAATAGCATGGGCGAAATTCGTTTCTTATACTTCGCAAAATCGTCCATATAGGTCTCTAAAATGTCGTTCTGAATATAACGACATGCCAAATAATCAGATTTTTCAATCCACGTTTTTACACTCTCAGGCATACCTCCTACCAACAAAAAAGTACGTAAGTAATCAACTAATTTTTTATGCACAGGTTCCAAAAGTGGTTTTTCTGTTGTGGCCTTGCCTTTTTCTTCAACCAACCTATCTAATCCGTGAGCCTGCAAAAACTCATTAAACGAAAAGGGATACATATACAACGAACGAATACGACCAACTCCAAACGAGGGTATTTCTTGTAATGCAAATTCTAACAACGATCCCGCCGCCACAATGTGTAACTCGGGATATTCCTCATAAAAAAAACGAAGTGATGCAATAGCAGGTAAACACGCTTGTATTTCGTCGAAAAAAACAAGCGTTTTACCGGGTTCAACTGGAATATTATATACTGCCGACAGTTTGGTACAGATCTCTTTCGGATTCAGTGAGACTGTAAAAAGTTGCTTTATTTCAGGGTTACGCTCAAAATTTACTTCTAAAAAATACTCAAACGATGTTCCCAAATGCTCCACAGCTGATGATTTACCAACTTGTCGCGCTCCACGCAGTAGCAAGGGTTTATGATGAATATCCTCTTTCCAGGTTTCTAAGGGTCGGTCAATTGATCTTGAAAAATATCGTACTTCTTCTTCGCGCATTTCTTTTTATCTTTTTAATTTGCAAAGATAATGGTTTTTCAGAAATGTGCCACCACAAATTCTATGTTTTTATATATATATGCCACCACAAATTCCTTATTTTCAAAGAAAAGTGCCACCACAAATAAATTACAAGAGTAAGTACCACTCATACAATACTTTGATCATGCATCGTCAATCACTAAATGATCAACTAAGTGCTAAACATCTCTTCACATCTCCAAACGATGGACTTGAAGTCTTCAACTAATTAATTATCGTTAATCACTTTTTCACCCTGTTCCGTGATAAAAGGCGATATCTTTCCCAAATGTCCGCTGCAAACTATTAGTACCTTCATCTTTCTTACATCCCCTTTACAGGCTGTGTAAAAATTATAATTGAAAACA
>CAIYOZ010000013.1 GCA_903927945.1 uncultured Bacteroidales bacterium
AAATATATTGAATTGGAACATATTTCTTTAATTTATCGATAAAACTTTCCAGTAGATGTTGTTGTTCAATAGAAAAAGGTGTATTTTTGTTAACGAAGATTTCAGTGCGTGAAAAACCTGTCAGTTTCTCGATGATCAGATAACAAAAACTCTTGATCTCTGTTTCGGGATAAAGTCCCTGAAGTTCGGATTGGATGTGTTGCATGAAGGTTTGCATAGTACAAAGATATAAAAAAGCCCCCTAACCCCCAAAAGGGGAAAGAAAAAGAATTATGACTGAAATACAAGAAGAAAGTAACTTCCAGATTCCCCTTTCGGGGGTTCGGGGGCAATATATGTCCCGTTGCCTTCAGTTGGCTCAGCTTGGAGGAGGACATGTAGCTCCAAACCCTATGGTAGGAGCCGTGCTGGTATGTGACGATCAGATTATCGGTGAAGGCTTTCATCATCGATTTGGAGAAGAACATGCCGAACCGAATGCCATTCGGTCGGTAAAGGACCCTGAATTGCTCAAACGTGCTACGCTGTATGTAAGCCTGGAACCTTGTTCGTATTATGGTAAAACTCCTCCCTGTGCCGATCTGATTGTTTCAAGCCGAATACCCAGAGTCGCGATTGGTTCCCTGGATCCAAATCCCAAGGTGTCGGGTAAAGGAGTGGAGATCATGCGTAATGCGGGCATTGAAGTGACTATCGGGGTATTGGAAGAGGAGTGTCGCGAATTGAATAAACGGTTTTTTATTTTTCAGGAACAAAAACGACCGTATGTTTTGCTTAAGTGGGCACAAACGCATGATGGCTTCATTGATCGGATTCGCACCGATAACAGCACCCCGGCGTTACAAATATCCAATAATATCACCAAACAGCTTACCCATAAAATGCGTTCCGAAAATCAGGCAATACTGGTAGGGGCAAACACGGTGTTGCTGGATAACCCATCATTGACAGTACGCAATTGGTCGGGGAAATCACCCATACGAATTGCTATTGACCGTCAGGGAAGAATACCTGCCCATTTCAATTTGATGGATGGAATTATTCCCACCATCATTTTTACGGAGAAAGAACAGCATAATAAACCGAATGTTGAATTTATAAAGATAAAATTTGATGCACATTGTATTAAAATAATCCTGCAGAAACTATACGAACGAAACATTCATTCCGTCATGGTGGAAGGTGGGGCAAGCATTTTAAACAGTTTCATTGGGGCAGGCCTCTGGGACGAAGCCAACATAGAAATTTCATCCCAACAACTGACCGTGGGAGTTAAAGCACCAGAACTAAACCTTCTACCCGTTTCCCGTCAAACTTACGATGGGAATGAATGGTTGTTCTATAAAAAATAAATCTATTTACTATTTATTCATTTACGATTTAAATGATTTACAATTTATTCATTTACTATTTACGATTTAATTGTTTACCTAAAACAGTTTACAATTGAGTCATTTACGAATTACGAATTACGATTTAATTGTTGATCAACTCATTTAACTCAATCAACTTAATAACTTAATCAACTAATCAACCAGTCAACTAATTAACTTAATCAACTAAACCTAAATCCACCAAAAATGATCATGACCCGGTTGTTTACGATTGTAATTATTGCACTTTATGTGTACACTGTCATCAGTACCATTTCGGTGTTACTCCTTGAAAATCGTAATCCATCAAAATCGTTGTCATGGGTGTTGGTATTATTATTTATTCCCATAGTGGGGATGTTCTTCTATTTATTGCTGGGCCAGGACTACCGGAAGAAAAAGATTATATCTAAAAAAAGCATTCGTTCAGTGATCGACCGGCCTGTAGCGTCCTTTGATATTGATAAACTGGATACCACCCTAATGAATGGAAATCAGCTGAACCTGATTAAAATGTTGTATAAAAATAGTGAAGCTGCCGGGTATGCCTACAATAAAATAGAAGTATTAGCGGATGGTGAGAGTACATTCCTGGCAGTATTTGAGGCCATCAGGCAAGCGAAAGATCATGTTCATATTGAGTTTTTCATATTCGATGATGATAAAATATCGAATAAATTGCGTGAATTGCTGATTCAAAAGGCCGGGGAAGGCATTCGGGTTCGAATGATTTACGACTATTGGGGAAGTTTTGACTTATCCAAGAAATACCTGAAATCATTGCGGGATGCCGGAGTGTATGTCAGACCTTTTCTGCCATTCCGTTGGCGAATCTCCAGGAGTAGTAAAATCAATTTCAGGAATCACCGCAAGTTGATTATTGTAGACGGTAAGACAGGCTTCACTGGTGGTTTAAATGTTGCTGACAGGTATGCTTATGGCAATACATTGGGTAAATGGCGGGATACTTTTGTGCGAATGGAAGGTTCAGTTGTTCATGGACTACAATTATTGTTTATGGTGGATTGGTTTTTTGTGGACCGGAAATTAATCGACGGCGCACAATACTTCCCGGAACCTAAAAAGTATGACCAGAACCTGGTGCAACTGGTGAATAGCGGCCCTGATACCGATTGGGAAGCTATCATGCAAGGTATTGCATCGGCCATATCTTCGGCCACAAAGTATATCTATATTCATTCCCCCTATTTTATGCCCACCGAGGTAATAACTACCTGTATCCAGATGGCTGCCCTGAGTGGAGTAGATGTCCGGTTGATGATACCGCTGAAGTCCGATTCCAGGCTTTCGGATGCCAGCACCAACAGCTACCTGGGTCAGGCACTGGAAGCAGGGGTGAGGGTATTCAGGTATACAGATGGTTTTTTACACAGTAAAGCCATTGTGATCGATGATTTTATTTCCATAGTGGGTTCCTGCAACCTGGATGAACGTAGTTTTGTCCAGAATTTCGAAGCCAATGCCTTTATCTATGATGGATCCACAGCTGCCACCCTGAAAGAATTATTTCTTATGGATATCAAAAAATGTGAGGAGTTAAGCCTGGAAGAATGGTCAAACCGGAAACGAAGGCAGAAATTAAAAGAATCATTTGCCAGGCTGTTCAGTCCGTTGATGTAGTTTTTCTGCGTTCCGCGTTCCGCGTTCTGCGTTCCATGTTCCATGTTCCGCGTTTTGAAGAGTTTGAAGAGTTTGAAGAGTTTGGGAAGTTTGGGAAGTTTGAAGGCTGATTAAGTTCATTGGTTCATTAGTTGATTAAGTTCATTGGTTAATTTGTCGAAGAATTCGAAACTCGAAACTCGAAACTCAAAGCTGAACGTGGAACTTTAAACTCTTCAAACTCTTAAACTTCGAACGCCAAACTCTTCAAATGTATAAAAAAGTTATGAAAATATATCTCTTCTACTAATTATTTTTTGTACTTTTGTGTCACTAAACAATGAGCGGGATGTAGCTCAGTCCGGTTTAGAGTACCGGTCTGGGGGACCGGTGGTCGCAAGTTCGAATCTTGTCATCCCGACTAAATAAATAAGGAGTCTGCATTAGTTTGCAGGCTCCTTATTTATTTAAAAATTCTATATGAAGGATGTAGTTAAAAGTAGATTTGTGAGGGAGATTATTAGTTCAGATTCCTAATGATCAGATTATTTACCATTCAATCACTGATTCTCCCTTATCTTTCAGATATTGATTTGCCATGGAGAAGTGGTTGTTACCAATAAATCCCCGATAAGCCGATAGGGGAGATGGATGAACGGACTTTAGAACGAGATGATGGTTTGAATCGATAAAGGCTCCTTTTTTCTGTGCGTACGAACCCCACAACATGAAAACCAAGTGTTCTTTTTCGGTGGCTAATTTATGTATAACTGCGTCAGTAAATGTTTCCCAACCCTTGTTCTGATGTGATCCTGCTAAATGTGCCTGTACGGTAAGGGTGGCATTCAAGAGTAATACACCTTGTTGGGCCCAGCGTATCAGATTACCGTTTGAGGGTGTGGTCTTGCCTAAATCACGGTCTATTTCTTTAAAGATATTGAGCAGGGACGGTGGAAAAGCAATACCTTCATTGACAGAAAAACATAATCCGTGTGCCTGTCCGTCTCCATGATATGGGTCTTGTCCGATAATCACCACTTTTACCTTATCGAATGGACATTGGTCAAAAGCATTGAAAATGAGAGCTGCTGGTGGAAAGGTGAGCTTCGTTTTGTATTCATTACGAACGAAATCAGTCAGTCGAGCAAAATACTCTTTCTCAAATTCCCCTTTCAATGCGGATTTCCATGAAGGCTCGATCTTTACGTCCATTGGTGTTGGTTGTTGGTTAATTAGTTGATTAAGTTAATTGGTTGAATAAGTTGAATAAGTTGAATAGTTGATTAGTTAATTTGTAGAATAGTTTTGTTGGGTAATAAGGGCAATTATTTTTATGTGTTTTGATATTTATGAGTTTTTGAATGATTTTGTTTTCGTCAACTTAACCAATCAACTTAACCAATTAACTTAATCAACTAATTAACTAAATAAACAAATCCACCACTGCCACTAACAACTGCTCCATAGCCTGTTTCAGTATTTCACGAGAACAGGCTACATTGAGGCGCAAATGATATTCACCACCCATTCCGAAAGTTGTTCCCTTGTTTAATCCTAATCCGGCTTTTTTAGCAAAGAATTCGAACAACTCATCGGTTTCCATGCCCAGCTCCTTGCAGTTCAGCCATATTAAAAATGAAGCTTCAGGAATCATTGGTTTGATCTGAGGGATGTGTTCATTCAAAAAGTCAACAATAAAATCGATGTTTCCTTGCACATAGTCAAGCATTTGTTTCCGCCATTCTTCACCTTTTTCATAAGCTGCCACTGTAGCTGCATAGGCAAAAATGTTTCCTCCGGTTAATTCGGATGCTTCCAGATAGTCTACAAAGCGGTTGCGTAATATTTCATTAGGAATGATATAGGATGAACTGATCAGCCCCGGCATATTGAAAGTCTTGCTCGGTGCCATAAAGGTCAGGCTTAACTGGGCTGCCGATTCCGAAACAGTCGCAAATGGTGTATGATGGTAACCTTCCAGAACCATATCTGCATGAATTTCATCTGAAACAACCAGGATGTGATGCCTGGTGCAAATATCCGCCAACCTTTCGAGGGTTTCCTTATCCCACACACGTCCGCCTGGATTATGAGGATTGCAGAGTATCAGTAGCTTTGTTTTCGAAGTGATCTTGCTTTCTAAATCGTCAAAATCCATTTCGAATTTCCCATTGACGGTCTTAAGAGGATTGTTTATAAGCACCCGCTTATTGTTATTGACCACATGGAAAAACGGGTAGTATACCGGGGGTTGAACTATTATTTCATCTCCCTCTTCTGTCATGGACTGTACCGCAAATGCCAGCCCGGGAACAATACCCGGAAGGAATCCAATCCAGGAACGTTTTACATCCCATTGGTGATGATCGTTGATCCATTTGATTAATGAGGGATAGAATTCTTTGGGTGGCATGGAATACCCCAGGATGGGATGTTCGCACCGTTCACGTATTGCCTCGAAAATGAAATCAGGCGTTCTGAAATCCATATCGGCTACCCACAATGGTAATACATCCTCTGACCCATACATGGCTATACGACGTTCCAGTTTTATGGCACCGGTATTCCGGCGGTCAATGATTTCATCAAAATTATAAGTCATCGTTATTTGTTATTTAGTTCGTTCCGCAAACATTTCCAAAGTTCCAAACTTTGGAAATGTTACGGAACTTATTACTTCATTAATTCTTCGATTGGTTTTCCGATGCTGGCATTGGGCATTGGGGTGTTCAGCATGCGTGATATGGTGGGGGCAACATCTGTTGTTTGATACGATGTAGAAATGTTTTGGGGTTTTATCTTCCAACCATAAAAATAAAGTGGGGTATACGATACAATGGCATTCGATTCTCCAACCGGATTGTTCTTATTATCTACCTCCACCCATCCGGGTAACAAAGTGATGATTACATCCCCGATACTATTTTTATTCGTGGAATTCCGGATTCGTGTTAATTCAGAGCTTCCGTTTCCGCCAGAATTAAGTACTTGTGATGCGGTAAAGGCTGATTGAATCCCTTCAAAATTGAGCATGAAATCTGCAACCGTTTGTTGTATCGTGCTAAAATTCAGTTTCTTTTCTTCAATTTTCGCTTTATTGAGGAATATGTTCTTTCCGTAGTATCCCGAAATCCATTTTTGTTGCCCGTAAATAGCCATTAAATACGAACTTAACAATGCCAACGACCTGTCTGCATTAAAATATCCGGCAGGAATCTTATTTTCCCCCAGTTCAGTGGGTGAATGTATTCCAGTCTGATTACCGAACATAAAAAGCACTGTATTATTCAGACCTATTTTACTGTCAATTTTTTTTAGCAAATTTTGAATGTCTTTATCAAGTCGAAGGTACATGTCTTCCTTCTCAGCTGACTGAAGTGCCGTAGTCTTCTCAAAGGGAGTGCGAACGCTAAATTGAAGCAACAAGACGTCAGGATATATGACATCAGTACCCAATTTATTTTCCACAAGTATTTTCATTCCCAAATCTGCCACCAGGCTATTGGCTGAAGGTGTGTATTTCAGAATGGAAGCTGCCGATGTTTTGCTTTTTTTTGATGAAGGGTCATACATAAACCCATACTTTTTGTCTTCCCGGTTAGGTTTTGAATAGTAGGTATTGATATTGAAGAGAGGCACCCAGGGTCGGATGACATAATTTTTGAAACTGCCATCCATATTCATATCATCTGCCCAGTGTGAAAGTCCTTCCTTGTAATAACCCGTAGTGACCCATTTCATGTTGACATCATCCAACCATGCAACACTGTTTGCCATATGACCACCCAACATGATGGCCTCATCGGGTCCCTGGGCAACCACATAGCATTTCGAATTCTTCGGATTAGCCAGTAATAGTTCATCAACAAAAGTGCTCGCGAGTAATTTATGTGCCGATAATGTCTGATTGGTTCCAATCCCTACCTGAGCATCATCCTGAATGATTGATTCAATAGTATTCTCTGACCGGTTGTAGTAATTGTTGCCGACAATACCATTGTAATATGGTGTTGAACCGCTCATGACAGTGGCAATATCTGAAGAGTTTCCTGCAGAGACAATATTGTAGGAGACATTCTGACAGTTTGCTCCCTGGGTAATTATTTTTTTGAACCCGCTGGAATCAAAATAGTTCCATAACAAATCAATATGTTTTTGTTGCAAACCATCCACCATGATGCCCACTATCAGCCTTGGACGTTCGGCACTAAAAGTTTGTGCAAGTAGACCCTGGCTAATTATAAAAAGGACTATGGTCAGAAAGCTATTTCTTGTAGGAAAATTCATTTAAATGGTAAATGGTGAACGGTTAAATCGTATATTAAAGTATTCCTTTGGTGCTTGGCAATTCATATTGATAAATATCGCGTTTTACGGCCATTTTGATTGACTTTGCTAATGCCTTGAAAATACCCTCTATTTTATGATGCTCATTATCACCTTCTGCTTTGATGTTCAGGTTCATTTTGGCTGCATCACTGAAAGATTTGAAAAAATGTAGAATCATTTCCGTAGGTAAATCGCCAATATACTCGCGTTTGAATTCAGCATCATACACTAACCATGATCGTCCTCCAAAATCGAGTGCCACTGAACATAAGCAATCATCCATCGGCAGATAAAATCCATAACGTTCAATTCCCCGTTTATTGCCCAATGCCTTGTAAAAAGCCTCACCCAACGCAATGGCCGTATCTTCAATGGTGTGGTGCTCATCGACTTCCAGGTCGCCTTTCACCTGGATGGTCAGATCGGAACCTGAATGTTTTCCTATTTGCTCCAGCATGTGGTCAAAGAATTTTAATCCTGTATCGATCGCACATTTCCCGGTTCCATCTAAATTTAGTTCTATCTGGATATCGGTCTCTTTGGTGGTTCGTTGAATGGTGGCTTTCCGTTCACCTGCAAAAAGGAATTCGGTGATTTTATTCCAATCAGTGGTCATCAAGGCACAGTATTCAGTCAATTCTTTTTCTTCCAGGATGGCTGCGTCATTGCTTATATAAATGGCCTTGCAACCCAGGTTTTTTGCCAGTTCTACGTCAGTATACCGGTCACCAATGACAAAGGAACCTGCTAAATCATACTCCTCCGAGAAATACCCGGTCAATAGAGTAGTCCCGGGTTTACGGGTAGTCAGATTATCTTCCGGAAACGATTTGTCTATAAAAATTTTATCAAACTGAATATCTTCGTTAGCCAGTGTCTGCAGGAATTTAGCCTGAACCTTATCGAAGTTCTCTTGCGGGTATACTTCCGTTCCAAGTCCATCCTGATTGGTAACCATAGCCCATTCAAAATCCAGCTTTTGACGAATAAAGTACAGGTTGCGCAGGACTCCCGGTAAAAACTCCATTTGTTCCAGGTTGTCTACCTGATAGGTTACCGGTGGTTCAACGATGATAGTTCCATCGCGGTCAATAAACAGGACTTTCTTTTTTAATATGCTATTGCTAATTTGCTCTGCCATGATCAGTTTGTAAATTGTAGGTTGAAAGGTTGTTAAATTCCTTGCAAAAATAGTTTATTTTTATCTAAATCAAAAATTGAATGTGAAACATAATTATCAAACCCGGTCTTATTCCCCTTTCGGAGCCAGGGGTTCTTTACTGGTTTCCTAATTCCATTTTCAGGAATCTTCCCGTTTCACTGGTGGGATGATTGGCAACTTCCTGCGGAGTACCCGTGCAAATCACTAATCCCCCGCCTGATCCACCTTCGGGACCAATATCGATGATATGATCGGCGGTTTTGATCACATCCATGTTGTGTTCAATAATAATCACGGTGTTCCCTTTGTTTACCAACCGATTCAGCACTCCTAACAATACGCGGATATCTTCAAAATGTAATCCTGTTGTTGGTTCATCCAGGATATATAAGGTTTTTCCGGTATCCCTCTTGGACAGTTCAGTGGCCAGTTTTACCCGTTGGCTCTCACCACCTGACAGGGTTGTGCTCGACTGTCCGAGTTTGATATATCCCAGTCCGACATCCTGCAGGGTTTTTATTCTGTTCAGGATAGAAGGCTGGTTTTCGAAGAATTCTACTGCCTGGTTAATGGTCATGTCCAGTACATCGGCTATGGATTTTCCCTTAAAGCGCACTTCCAGTGTTTCTTTGTTATACCGTTTCCCATTGCAACTTTCGCACGGCACATATACATCGGGCAGAAAATTCATTTCTATGGTCTTGTACCCGTTTCCCCCGCATACTTCACAGCGTCCACCGGCCGTATTGAACGAAAAACGCCCGGGTTTATACCCCCTGATCTTCGCTTCAGGTAACGTCACAAATACATTTCGAATATCCGAGAATACACCTGTATAGGTAGCTGGGTTTGAACGGGGAGTACGACCAATGGGCGATTGATCCACTTCCACCACTTTGTCGATAGAGTCCAATCCTTCAATGCTGTCGTAGGGCAACGGATCCTGCAGGGAATGATAAAAACTCTGACTTAGGATAGGTTGAAGCGTTTCATTGATAAGCGTTGATTTACCGCTTCCGGATACACCCGTGACACAGATCATCATCCCAAGCGGAAAAGTGACATTGATATTTTTCAGGTTATTTCCACGGGCACCCTTGATGGTGATCGATTCTCCATTTCCCGGTCGAAGTGTTTCAGGTATTTCAATTTGTTTTTTGCCATTCAGATAGTCTGAAGTAAGCGTGTCGGCCAGTAACATTTCCTGAGGTGTACCCGAAAATACTACTTCTCCTCCATGACGGCCAGCATGAGGACCCATGTCCACCACATAATCGGCAGCCATCATCATGTCTTTGTCATGTTCTACCACAATCACTGAGTTGCCGGTGTCCCGCAGTTGTTTCAATGAACGAATAAGCCGTTGGTTATCCCGTTGATGTAACCCGATACTTGGTTCATCGAGTATGTAAAGTACGTTTACCAGTTGCGACCCTATTTGTGTAGCCAGGCGGATACGCTGGCTTTCACCTCCGGATAGTGATTGTGAACTACGATTCAGTGATAGGTAGGTCAATCCTACATCCAACAGGAATTGAAGACGTGTACGGATTTCTTTCAGTATCTCAATAGCTATCGCTTTTTGCTTCTCCGATAAAAATTGTTCCACTGTTTCGAGCCATTTCGACAACTCCACAATATCCATATCGGCCAGTTGGGCAATGTTTTTATCATGCATTCGGAAATGGAGTGACTCCTTCCGTAACCTGGCACCCTTGCATTCAGGACAAACGATTGATTTGGAGTACTGGTTTGCCCATTTTTGTTCTGTAGCCGAAGCCCCGTTATCCGTCTGCATTTCAATATACTTAAGGATGCCGTCATAGCTTAGGAAATAATTGGTTCCGATGGATTGATTTTTAATGTGCAACCGTTCTTCTGTTCCATTCATGATCTCATCCAACGCTTCATCGGGAATGCCGGATATGGGAGTCTTGAGGGTACAATCGTATTTTTCAAGTATAGCCTCTATCTGCCAGAATATGGTACTGCTTTTATGTTTTCCCAAGGGTGAAATACCCCCGTTATAGATACTTATCTTTTTGTCGGGGATAATTTTGTCCATGTCAATCTGGTTCACATACCCAAGTCCTTTGCATTGATGGCAGGCTCCATGGGGTGAGTTGAACGAGAAATTGTGAGGAGCCGGTTCATCGTAGGATATGCCGCTGGTAGGGCACATCAGCATCTTGCTGAAATAACGGATTTTCTCCTCATCCTTTTCAAGTAACATAACAATACCGTTCCCCTGTTGCATGGCTTTTTGCATCGATTCCTTCAGGCGTTTGCGGTCTTTCTCGGTCACTAACAGCCGGTCGATCACCACTTCGATATCGTGGTTCTTGTACCGGTCGACTTTTAATCCGTGAGTTGCTTCGCGGATTTCACCATCAATGCGCACATGCAGGTATCCTTTTTTGCGTATTTGTTCAAACAATTCCTTGTAATGACCCTTACGTCCTCGAACCAGCGGAGCTAACAGAAAGGTTTTCTTTCCCTCATAATCTTTCAGGATCAAATCTACAATCTGATCCTCGGTGTATTTCACCATTTTTTCTCCCGTAACGTACGAAAATGCCTCACCTGCCCGGGCGTACAATAATCGAAGGAAGTCATAGATCTCTGTGGTGGTTCCAACGGTGGACCGTGGATTCTTGTTGGTAGTCTTTTGTTCAATGGAAATTACCGGACTCAGTCCTGTGATCTTATCCACATCGGGACGTTCCATATTGCCCAGGAAGCTACGGGCGTAGGCTGAAAACGTTTCAATATAACGGCGTTGGCCCTCAGCGAAAATGGTGTCGAAAGCCAATGATGATTTTCCGCTTCCACTAAGGCCTGTAATCACCGTTAAGGAATCTCGCGGAATGGAAACATCGATATTTTTTAAGTTGTGAACCCGTGCTCCGATCACTTCGACGTATTCAGTAGTTTCAAGCGGTTGTATGTTGGTTTTTGTTGTCAAGGCTGTTTTTCTTTAGAACTTGCAAAGATACGAATTTGTAAACGAGCATGCAACGGTAAAGGTTCGTATGTAAAATAAAAAAACCGGAAACAGTTTTCTATTTCCGGTAAGGCATTATGAGTTTAAAGCAAAGAATTAAAGAGTCAGCTTAATCTGATTATCAAGATATTTATGAATTAAAGCGGATACAATATCTTGATAAGGCACCCCGATTTCTATTTCTTTTAATTTCAAATGATCCAAATCCCTGTCTGATATTTTAATATTCAATAGAACTTCATCTTTTAAAGTGCTTTTAGCCGATTTAACTGCTTTATTTATTTCTTCGTTTCTACCCTCCGAAACGACCAGTTTTTGACTTTTATGGAATTGAAGAATTTCGGCTTCTTCTTGATCTAAATATTTTTTCATTGTGTACGTTTATGTTTTTTTGTTGCTTTTCTACTTGGAATAATAGTTTTCAGATAATATTCATTTTCAGTTTCAATATATGGAATCAAATAAATGTAATCGTTGAATTCAATTTCGAATATCTTTTGACCCGGGTATTTTTCCTGATTCGGATGATCATATATATCAATAATCTTATTCTGAGATATTGCTAAAACAATTTCTTCAAATGAAATGTTGCGTGTTTCTTTCTGAAGTTTGTTTTTATATACATTCCACTTGTATGATTTCATTTTTGGTGATTTAAGAAGCAAATGTACAATAAACTTTCAGGTTAACAATAAACTTTCTGTTTTCACATATTCCATCAATTCAGGAAAGAATAGATGAAATTTACTCTCCAGTTCATCCTTATTTTCAATTAAAAAGGTAATTGTTTTGTCCGGATCAATGGCCGGAATCTTGTGGTAAGACATTATTTCGAGTGATCTTTTCAAACCATCTAACGTCGAGTACTTGTAAAGTCTGTTAGAACTGATAAAGTGAAAAATAAATTTCTTTACCCTGTCGGGCAGTTGATTATAATTGAGTAGGGTAAAGAAATAAAATTTATGTGCAAAGAGATAAAGTGATTTTTGGGAGGAATAGGTAGAGAAATTGATGGCTAAAAAATAGTCGAAATACATATCTGCAATAATCCCTGAATAGCGTCCAAAGGCAGGTCGTAATATATTTATTGTTTCTTTTACCTTTATATGCGAATCCGTGAAACTGTCAATCTTTCTATGCAAAATGATACCTTGTTTGATTCGTTCAGGATATGCTGAAAACTGACTTCCTTTCACAAAATCACCAATAAAATTTCCCAGTTGAAGTTGATAATCGTTACCCGATAAAAATATGTGTGCTAAATAATTCAAGGTGATAATTCAATTTTTGAAACAAAAGTAAAACAAAATCCGAATAGTGGAATCTTATTAAACCTTTTGTTAAATAGATTTGTTGAATAAATCCAAACTTTTATAGGATATTCTTTCGTTATTAACTATCTTTGCATTAACAAAATCAGAATATAAAAACATATCATCCCATGGAACAAATAATCAATCGTCTCGACTTGCTACGTAAAGCCATGAAACAACAGGGTATTTCTGCTTGTATCATTCCCGGAACTGATCCACATGCCAGTGAATATATTGCTGAATATTGGAAAGAACGTCAATGGATATCCGGTTTCGACGGTTCGGCAGGAACAGCAGTTGTAACGTTACATGGTGCCGGTTTATGGACTGATTCACGCTATTTTCTTCATGCAGCCGAACAACTGGAAGGAACTGGTATTGAACTGATGAAGCAAGGATTGTCTGAAACACTTGAGATTTTACCGTGGCTTGCCACTCAACTCAAAGCTGGTGATCGGGTAGGAGTGAATGCTCAAATGTTTTCACTCAACGCTTATTCCTCTATGAAATCGGAGTTGAAGATGAACGATCTTGAATTGGTTTCTCTCGATTTGCTGGCAATGGTATGGACCGATAGACCTTCATTGCCTTTGAAACCATTCTTTGTTTTTGAGACTCAATACGCCGGAAAATCAACTACCGAAAAGCTTGAACTTGTTCGTGCAGAAATGAAAAAAGCGCATGCCGATGTATTTGTCATTTCAGGACTTGACGATATTGCGTGGTTATTTAATATCCGTGGTAACGACGTGGACTATAATCCTGTAGTGATTGCTTATGCATTGGTTGAAACTGATAAGGCCACATTATTCATAGCAGCAGAGAAACTAACTGACGAAACAACTGAATATCTTAAGGGTCAAGTCGTAACCGTTGAACCTTATCTGGCTATCTACGATAAATTAAAAAATATAAAAGCCTCCAATGCCGTTATGGTAGATGGTGGTAAATTGAATCAGGCGCTCTTTGAATCCATTCCGTCGGAATGTGCCATTAGAAATACGATGTCCCCTGTTTTCAAGCTGAAGAGTGTGAAGAATGAAGTTGAAATGGAAGGTGTACGTAAAGCAATGGCTAAAGACGGCGTGGCATTGACACGTTTCTTTATCTGGCTGGAGGAAGGTTTGAAAAGTGGAAATCTATCAGAAATCTCTGTTTCCGATAAATTACGTGAATTCCGTAGTCAACAGGAAAATTTTGTAGGTGAAAGCTTTGGTACGATTGCCGGATATGCTGCCCATGGTGCTATTGTGCATTACAGTGCCACCCCTGAATCAGATGCCAAACTGAAAGCTGAAAATATCTTTTTACTTGATTCCGGTGGACAGTACCTCGATGGTACTACCGATATCACCAGAACGGTAGCACTGGGAACTCCTACTGCCCAGCAAAAAACAGACAACACGTTGGTGCTGAAAGGTCATATTACATTGGCTAAGGCATTGTTTCCGGTAGGAACACGGGGAACTCAACTTGATATCCTGGCTCGTAAGGCAATGTGGGATTTAGGTTTGAACTACGGGCATGGTACCGGTCATGGGGTGGGACACTTCCTGTGTGTGCATGAAGGACCGCAAAGCATACGTATGGACGAAAATCCAACTGTTTTGGTACCCGGAATGATGATCTCCAACGAGCCCGGTATGTACCGTACCAATGAATATGGAATCCGCATAGAAAATCTGGTGCATGTTGTGCCTGCTCAGAAGACAGAGTTCGGACAATTCCTGAAATTTGAAACACTGACATTATTCCCCATTGACCAGCATTTAATTAATTTTGATTTGCTAAGCTCTTCCGAGATTGAATGGTTGAACGATTACCACCAACGGGTATATCAAACCATTGCTCCTAAATTAAACGAGTATGAACGTGAATGGTTAAGCAAGAAATGTACTCCGTATGTGAGTAAGGGGTGATTTTGAAGAGTTTGAGGAGTTTGAAATAGTAGAAGAGTTAAAGAGTTCCGTGTTCCGTGTTTTGGATAGTCAGGAAATTTCATTTGCCAATTAATAAATCAACAAATCAGTCAATTAACAAATCAGTCAATTAACTAATTAACTAATTAACTAATTAACTAATTGACCAATCAACCAATCAACCAATCAACCAATTAACCAATTAACCAATTAACCAATTAACCAATTAACTAATCAACCAATTCCACAATGGAATCTTTCAATATACACGATACTGCTTTAGGAAAGGCGGTATCGAC
>CAIYOZ010000014.1 GCA_903927945.1 uncultured Bacteroidales bacterium
AATTAACTAATCAACCAATTCCACAATGGAATCTTTCAATATACACGATACTGCTTTAGGAAAGGCGGTATCGACTCCTGATAAATACGATGCCTCACTTTTATTTCGTATTCCGCGTTCAGAGAATCGTATTCATTACAACATTGAAGACACTAAGTTGCCGTTCGTGGGGTTTGATGTCTGGAATTGTTATGAAGTATCATTCCTCACCAATAATGGCTTGCCTGTTTCCAGGGTACTGAAATTTATTTATGCTGCAGATAGTACTTATTTAGTTGAATCAAAATCATTAAAACTGTATCTCAACTCGTTCAATATGGAATGTTTTGGGAGTACCGTGGTTCAGGCACAGGCTCAGGTAATTTCAATTATTTCCAGGGATTTAAGTCAGTTGCTGGAAACGCCGGTTACAGCTACTTTATTTGATTCAACAGGTGAGGTAAGTCAACCTTTTCCAACCTTTCTCAATCAGGAATTGAGCCTGCAGGTACCGGTAGCTATACAGGAAACAATTTCTTTTACACATTTCCATGAATCTCCTGAATTACTACGAAGTAAATTGACAGATAAAGTTCATACATATCGGTTTCAGACAGATATGTTGCGTTCTAATTGCCGGGTCACCAACCAGCCCGATTGGGGTAATTTGTTTGTAGAACTAACTACCAACCATGAAATTGAGTTGAGTTCAATCATGGAATACCTGGTCTCTTTCCGTAAAGAGAACCATTTTCATGAAGAGGTAGTGGAAATGATCTATAAGCGGTTTCATGAACTCTTTGAGCCTGAGAAACTCATGGTTGCTGCCATGTATACCCGTCGTGGAGGGATTGACATTAATCCTATCCGGGCATCCCATGCTGAATTAATAGATCAAACTCTTATAAGTCCAAACATGCTGGCTGCAAAGACGCTCAGACAGTGAATTGGTGAATTGGTGAATTAGTTGATTAAGTTTATTGGTTAATTAGTTGATTGAAATTGCCTAAATATCCAATATCCAATATCCAAAATCCAAAACACGGAACACGGAACTCTTTAACTCTTCAAACTCTTCAAACTTTTCAAACTCTTCAAACTCTTCTTTCATTTCATCCTTTTTCCCTGAATCTTCGATTAATGTTTGCCAGTTTCAAAAAAGAGTGTATCTTTGCACTCGAAATACGCACTGTATGCGGCTGTGGCGTAATTGGTAGCCGCGCCAGACTTAGGATCTGGTGCCGAGAGGCGTGGGGGTTCGAGTCCCTTCAGCCGCACGAAAAGTCCTGATAATCTAACGATTGTCGGGACTTTTTATGCTAAATTATTACTGTCGGAAAATCATATCCTTCTCAATCTGTGAATTTTGTAACTTATCTTCCGAATTTTGTAACTTACCTATGGTTGAATTGACCGTTCTTTGCACCATAAAAGAATCAATTAATTCTATCAATAATTTAATATGAAAAAGCTCATCATACCTTTGTTTTTTGTTTTTATTGCCATGGGTTGTACCACATCGTCTGTTCCAAAATGTGAACAAAATCATACTTTTAGCATGGAGTTCACAAATGGATCCATTGACCCGTACGATTTATATATCAATGATAAATTTCAACAAGTTATTCATGCCAAGTCAAAAGTAACTTACGATATACCGGCAGGTTATTGGAGCGCCGAAGTGATACAAGATTCAGGCTATGCGGTATATCCTACCGATAATGTATATAGCAACACCTATGAATCATGCACAAGTTACTATATCGTTTTCTAATCATTTTACACTTCATAAGGGAGCACGTTTTAAAACCTTTTCAATTTAAGGTTGTTTCAATTGAACAATTATATTTTATTTCTTATATTTATCAAGACTTAAGTAGTAAGAACAATATATTGTCGTATTTGATAAAAGAATAGCACGCGGATTTTTACGGATATAGCGGATTTACGCAGATAAGAATTTTATAACGGATTTTGAATACGGATTTTATTCATACAAGTATGAATGA
>CAIYOZ010000015.1 GCA_903927945.1 uncultured Bacteroidales bacterium
ATCTTTGTATTGAAATATCCTAACCTAACGAAAACTCATAGAACATGATAAACTCAAGCAATCAGGACAACAAACTTAAAATAATTGAACAATTAATTATTTTGAATGATGATGATGTTTTTGAACAAGTTGAAAATATCATAAATGAGTCGCTACATAGACCAAAACCCGTCATGTTAACTGAAGAAGAAATAATACAACGGATCCAACAGGCAAATAAAGACATTAAAGAAAAGGCTGTATTCACTCAAGATGAAGTTGAAAAATTGACCCAAAATTGGTAATTATGAAAGTACTATGGACTAAGTTTGCACTTAATTCATTACATGAAATATTCAACTATTACAGAGATAATGTGAGCTACACTGTTGCTCAAAATATTAAAAACAACATATTGTCTGGTACCCATCAACTCGAAAAACAACCCTTATCAGGACCAATTGTAGTAATGCTATCCAGTTTAGAAAAAGATTCATATCGATATATCATCAGAGGTAATTATAAAATTATTTACAAAATTCAAAATAAAAAAATATTCATAATGGATGTCTTTGACACACGTCAAAACCCAGATCGAGATTCACACTCGAGCTCGAAATTAAACGAACCTACCAGTTAAACTTAAAGATTTTGAACGTAAACTTTGAATTATCAAATGGAGTTGCTAAAGATTATACTTATGCAACTCTTTTTTTATGACAGTATCCTTACTCGAAAAAATAATCTTTTCACACTTAAAGGTTAATATTTAAAATACTTGCTTTATCTTTGCACGCTGTTTTAAAATCGTTATTTAATATATCCTGTTTTAGACTTTTCAGACATCCTATGAAACATATTGCAGGCATCTTATTCGCTTTTATTCTTCTCAGCAACTCGTTGTACTCACACGAGAGAAAGAGTGTGGAAGCCGTTCGAATTACGTCTCCACTGACCATTGATGGCATATTGGATGAGGATGTATACAAACATGCCACTCCTGCAAAAGACTTCTTGCAGATTCAGCCTTATAACGGCAAACCAGCCAATCAACCCACTGAAGTTTATTTCTTTTATGACGAATCGGCGATTTATGTCGGAGCCATGATGTACGATAAGCCCGATAGTATTTTCAAATTCCTTACGGCGAGGGATAATACGGGTATGTCCGATTATTTTGGTATTTATATTGATCCATACAACCAGGGCCAATTAGCTTACGGTTTCTTTGTAACGCCTGCCGGTGTACAATTGGATTCAAAGGCTATTAAAAGTGATGACGATAACGAGGATCCTAACTGGAATGCTGTATGGGAAAGTAAAACCAAAATAACCGATAAAGGATGGTGCCTTGAAATGCGTATTCCCTTTTCTGAACTAAGGTTCTCAGGTATGACAGGTAAGAACTGGGGAATCAATATATTCAGGAATATCAGGCGGTATAACTCGAATAACTCCTGGAACTTTCTGGATCGCAACGTGTCAGGCTTTATCCATCAGGAAGGACAGTTAACTGGCATCAAGGATATTAAACCTCCATTGCGGTTATCCCTGACACCTTACCTGGCTACTTATTTCCAGCCGAAGAACAGTACCACTTCTTCCAGTTTTCTTTACAAAGGCGGGCTTGATGTAAAGTATGGAATCAATGATGCCTTTACCCTCGACATGATGCTTATCCCTGATTTCGGTCAGATACAGTCGGATGATAAAAAGCTTAACCTAACTCCTTTTGAACTCTATTACAGTGAAAAAAGACAGTTCTTTAACGAGGGAACCGAGCTCTTTCAACGGGCAAATATCTTTTATTCAAGACGTATCGGAGCTTCGCCGGTATTCTCAGCCGACAATGCCCTGTCAACAAATGAAATCATAGATTATAATCCAAGTGAGACCCAATTAGTGAATGCCACTAAAATTTCAGGACGAACAACCAATGGATGGGGTCTTGGCGTACTGAATGCCCTTTCCTTACCCTCGTATGCTACCCTGAAAGATACATTGTCAGGCTTGAAGCGCAATATCATGGTACAGCCACTAACGAATTATAATGTACTGGTGGTGGATAAATCATTGAGAAACAATTCTTATATAAGCCTCATCAATACAAACATGTATATGTTTAATAACCCGTTTAGGGCAAACGTGACAGCTACCGAATTTCAATTGCGGGATAACACCAAAACATATGCCCTGAAAGGTAAAGGAGCTATTAGCATGAGAGGGGATTCTACATTGGATAAAGGATATTATGGCTTTCTTCAATTACTGAAGAACAAAGGCAAGCTGCAATACGGGGTATCCCAAAACATTTATTCTGATAAATACAATCCCAATGACCTGGGATACCTTCAGCGAAACAATCAACTCACTACCGAAGGCTATATTTATTATCAGAAGATAGAACCTTTCTGGGTGATCAGGGAATATAACGGGAATGCCTGGTGGGATTATATCCGCATGTACAATCCGAATACGCTCTATGGGAATCAATCGGGTTTCAATCTCAATGCAGTGTTCAAAAACAATTACAATGTAAACATAAACGGAATCTATTCAACTGATATACACGATTATTATGAACCAAGGGTATTTGGCAGGTATTATGTCAATCCCGGATTCTACCAGTATAACTTTAATCTGAATACCGATAACCGCAAGCCTCTGAGTTTCTATTTCCATTACGGGCATACCAAACTCCCTACAACCGACCAGTATGTCAATTTTGGGGATTTACAATCGACCCTTCGTCTTGGTCAACAATTTGAATTCGATTATTCCTTTAGTTTCAACAATACGGCAAATGGCGTCGGTTTTGCAGATAAGAACAGTGCAAACGATTCGATAATTTTTGCCAAAAGGAATGTCCATTCCCTGGAGAACATACTCACCACGTCGTATATTTTGAGCAATAAAGCCAGTATAAGCCTTCGGGTCCGCCACTATTGGTCAGGGGCATTGAACAAGAAATATTATCTGCTGCAACAAAATGGCTCGCTGGTGGAGAATCCTTCCTATACTCAGAATAAAGACCAGAATTATAATGCCTTTACGATTGATATGATTTTCACCTGGAACTTTGCTCCCGGATCAGAACTTAACTGTGCCTGGAAAAACGCTGCCATCTCCAATCAAAACACGTATATCAATAACTATTGGACAAATGTGCATAATTCCTGGTTAGACCAACTGAACAGCTTCTCGGTAAAGGTGCTTTACTACCTCGATTACAACAAATTCAAAAAGAGGAAAATAAGTTAAAGTGACTAACCAATATCACAATCACAGTTCATAAAAATCATCCATTTAGGATAACGTTGAAGAATCCGACTCCTGGTTGTAAAATTTAACGGTTCTAAATCAAACATCCGGTTTCAAATAGATGTTACTTCTTGATGCCAGACAAAATACTTTGCGTATTTTTACAACTTATTTTCAGTCAGTTAACAACCAACTATCTTATTTAGTCATACCATGGTTCAGGAAAAAAAGAATGTAGCTTTAGGATCGGTTATTGCAGCCATTTTCATTACCGGGTTTAAATTAGTAATTGGTTTACTAACCGGTAGTTTAGGAATCCTGTCCGAAGCATTACATTCCGGACTTGATATGGTGGCTGCCATGATTACCTATTTCTCTGTACGGGTATCCGACAAACCAGCCGATCGGGAACATAATTACGGTCATGGGAAAGTAGAAAATTTATCCGCACTCATTGAGACTCTGCTTTTACTGGTGACTTGTATTTGGATCATCTCTGAAGCTGTACACAGGCTTATTTTAGGTAAATTAGATATCGAAGTCAGTGTCTGGAGTTATGTGGTAGTAATTTGTTCCATCATTATTGATTTCACGCGTTCCCGTGCCTTGTTACGGGTGGCTAAAAAACATAATAGTCAGGCATTAGAAGCAGATGCGTTACATTTTAGCACCGATATTTGGAGTTCTACGGTGGTATTATTTGGGTTATTATGCTATCAATTCCTCGGATGGCATAAAGCCGACTCCATTGCTGCGTTATTTGTAGCCGTTATCGTGCTGTATGTTTCCTATAAGTTAGGTCGAAAAGCCGTCGATGTACTTCTTGACAAGTCACCCATCGGTACCCGGAAAATAGTGCAGGATATTTTAACTGATTTCCCCGAAGTGTTGAAATATCATGGTCTGAAAGCACGTACGGCCGGCGCTGATACTTTTATCAAGTTTAATGTCCATTTCAATCCCGATTTGAGCCTGCGCGAAGTGCATGAAGTCTGCGATAAAATTGAATCGGAAATCAAGAAAAAGGTGGTCCGGAGTGAAGTATATATCCATGCAGAGCCGGAAGAAATAAGTCATCTTGAAAATGAAGAAAACGATGACATTGTTTAAACAGCACCAACATTTAATATAAAATAATACAAAAAATAATAATTACTAGTCAATTAATACTTAAATAGTTAGGTTAATTTTCAGTGTAAGTATTTCCACAGGCTTTCTACTTAATAAAAGTGCCTTTTCACTGAAACTGTTTGAATATTGAATTGTTCTATTCTATATTTGCTATGCAATAATCGAAGATAATTGCGTTTTAAATACATGAATGAACTGTTTTATATGTACAAAAAAAATTAGAGTATGAAAACAAAGAATTATTATTTAGGTTTAGTTTTAGTTTTACTGGGCTTTTTGACCTGGAGTTGTACCAATAAAGATGAAGCGAGTCTGTCGCAAGGTTCTTTGAAAACTTCATTGAACACCAGTGTGCAGAGTTTAACTACCGCCATGACTGCCATATCAGCATCCCAGGGTTATCAGGTGTTAGCTAATACAGGACCCACTTCTGCTCCAAGCCTTGTCAAATCAACGACTTCTGCTTCAGCATCATTTGTATCAGCCCCAAAGGATACTATTACGTTATCTGAAATCGCAGGCATTTATGATTATAAAGCCACAAAATACAAATGGCATCCTGAATTATTTGATTTCTTTGCTAAGACAGGAACAAGCAGTGATTTCATTGTACGGTTACCTGCCACTAAAGTCAAAAATCCGAATTCCTTATTCCATTTTATGGCTATTGATACTACGCTTGTGAATAACTACGTGATTGATGTATCGAAATACAATTATGATTTCGGTCGTTTTCTTTGGGATTATACATTGGCCGCTACCATTACGGTGGATAATGTGCAAGCCGGGACATTGAATATCGTATCTTCGAATAACAGGACGAGTGGATATCATTTCACGTCTGATTTCTTGTTTTCCAATGGGTATGACGCCAAAGTAGTCTATTCGACGGGTGATACTATTCTTTCGGATTATGCCATCACCAAGGGAAGCACCATTTTGTTTGATGAAAAATTCACCGCCATCAAATCCGACACTGCCAGCCGTCACCGGGAACGTGAGTATTCATTGACTGTGGGCAACGTGAAGATTGTCAGAAGTCCTGTAAAGGGAAGCAGTGGATTGGATAGTGCAAAAGTATATGTAAACGATGTACTTCAAACCAAATCGAAGGTCGAATTCATTGATATCAACAGCAAGGCGGATACTACTGAATTTAGTATCGTAGGTCATAACCGTGATCTTAAAATCACCTTTGATGATGGAACCACTTCGACAGTCAGTCAATTGTTAGGCTCTACCATTACCGGAGTCAGGACCTTGTTTACGTCCTTGCGTCAGGTTTATTTTGCTACAAGTATCGTGGATTGGGTAGCCTGGGATATTTTCATAAACCGGAAGAACATGTAATCCTTTTGCGATATATCCGGAAAGTATTTATTACCCTAAAAATAATTAAAAAAATCGTATCAATCTCTTAATTAGGGGAAGTTAATTGTAACTTCCCCTAATTTTTTATAGTAACGATGAAATACATTCAACCGAAGACTCCAAATCTAAAAGCCATTGAATTAGTCGTTTTGACTATGAGTTGGCTCACCATTTTTTCGATTCCATTTTTTCAACACAGGCAAAATGGTCTGGTTGATTGGAGCAGTGTGTTTGTAGAATGGATACGGATGTTTTCATTTCTAGTCATTTTCATGCTGAATGCCTATTATTTCGTGCCTAAGTTATTGTTCCAAAAGAAGTATATTCCCTACATTGGTTTTACCCTGCTGGCTATTTTTGCAGTCATATCGCTCAGTTTTTTTCTTCAGTACTATCTCTTGCCTGTGGAACCCTTAACCATGCCTCCCATGGATTTAGGACCCGGCATGCCTCCCATGGAGCTCGGAACTAAAATGCCGGCGCCGTTGGGGTTCAGGACACCCCATATTGAGGAACATAAATCAATCCTCATGATTTTTGCCGATAATTTTCTAATTTCCATCCTTGTTGTCGGTGCAGGCACTACCCTCAAAATGATGTCACAATGGCTGAATGAAGAAAACAGGCGTAAGGATGTGGAGAAAGAGCAATTGAAGACCGAGCTGGCATTATTAAGGCATCAGGTAAGCCCCCATTTCTTCATGAACACCCTGAATAACATTCATGCCATGGTCGACATTGATGTGGAAAGTGCCAAGGATGCAATTATCAGACTGTCAACCCTAATGCGCTATTTATTGTATGATACGGCGCAAGGCCATACCAGTTTAAAAAAAGAACTCGATTTTATTGAAAGCTATATCACGTTGATGAAACTTCGTTTCTCGAAAAAGATAGTCATAACAGTCGAACTTCCCGATAAAGTGCCGGATATTCAAATTCCACCCATGTTGTTTATCTCTTTTCTTGAAAATGCCTTCAAGCACGGGGTCAGCTATCAGGCTGAATCGTTTGTCTATTTTAAATTAAGCCTGATAGACCAGGAAATAAATTGTGTCATCCGAAACAGCAAACACGGTTCAAAAGAGAACCTGGAAAAGAATTATTCGGGAATCGGACTCACGAATATTCGGAAAAGCCTGGAACTGCTTTTCAAAAATGATTATACGCTCACCATTCATGAAAACACCAACCAATTTGAAGTTCAACTAAAAATCCCGGTCTATGAAAATAAAATGCCTGGCCATTGATGATGAACCCCTGGCACTGAAACAAATCAGTTCGTACATTCAGAATACTCCTTTCCTGGAAACTGTGGCACTGTGCCAGAGTGCTTTTGAAGCTATGGAATATCTGGCTAACAATGATATCGATTTGATGTTTGTAGACATCAACATGCCGGATATCAATGGAATGGATTTCGTCAAATCGCTCACCAACCCTCCGCAGGTAATCTTTACCACGGCATACAGTGAATATGCCATCGAGGGATTTCAGGTGGATGCCATTGACTATATCCTCAAACCCATCAGTTACACTGTTTTCCTTAAATCCGCCACCAAAGCAAAATCGTGGTTCGAACTTCATAAGAAGCAGGGCGAAACCCTTCAGGCTACCCCCGAATGCCTTTTTGTGAAATCAGAGTACAAACTGGTAAAAATCCTCTTATCGGAGATAACCTATATCGAGAGTGCCAATGAGTACATACAGATCCATCTGCAAAATGATCCTCCCGTAACCACCTTGATCCGCTTGAAGTCCATGGAAGAACAGCTTCCGAGCCATAAATTCATGCGGGTACATCGTTCATTCATTGTCAACCTGGAAAAAGTCAAAGTGATTGACCGCAACAGGATCGTCTTTGACCAAAAGGTGTTTATCCCTATTGGGGAGCAGTATAAGGAAAATTTCCAGGCATTTATTGATAAAACTTATTTAGTGTAATCAACATTATGAATAAAAAAAGACTGCCCTAATTAATATTTAGGCAGTCTTTTTTAGAATATGTGATTAATTAATCTTTATCTCCTGCTTCTTTTTTCAACAGTTTACCATTGACATCAAAAACAAGTTCTAATGATTTCTTATCTTTCTCAACTACCACCTCATATTTCACAACACCTTTCACTTCATTCTTTTCAATTACCTCGACTTTATAAGTGGCATAATCCTTAGCCAGCAGCGATTTGATGGCTTGAGGTAAACTCGTTTCGGAGATCTTAGACTCTGTTTCCAGTAGTGTTCCTTTCGTGTCAAACAAAGCAGACATTCCTGTCATGTTTTGTACAAATTCAGCTTCATACTGTCCTGCCTTTTCCATTCCCCATTCTACTTTGGCAACATTCGGAAATTTAGCTTCAAATGCTTTCTTCACTGCAACAGGAACATTTACCGGCTTTTCAGCTTTCTTAGTTTCTTTCTTTTCCTGAGAATTTACCGAGAGCATAAACATTGCTAAAAGAGCTACTAAAATTGTTTTTTTCATTTGTTGTTTTGTTTTTAAATGAATTAATACGCGTATAAATCATTAAAAGTGATTATTCTTACATACCAGCAATTTCCAATATCACAAAAGTGCCGGGGATAAGTTTTCCCCTTTTACCGGCAGCTGCTTCTTCAAAATCGGCTGAAGGTAAATAAATATGATGAGTTAGTTTGTTAACAGCAATCGTCCGGGCACCTTTGTGTGTTGGGACATTCTCCACTACTCTGAAACTATCATTAGCATCTTCTCTCACCACAGTCATGGTGGCGTCACCGTTAGCACTGTAAGCACATTTAAAGTATGGATCAAATCCGGCACCATCTGTTCCTTCACCAATCGGAAGTTTGGCAAGTACTTTCCCTGATTTTGCATTGACTACCATCATTAATTTATTCGCACAGACACTGAATAAGCGTTGAGTTTCATTGTCAAATGCCAAACCTGAAGGTTCAGTTCCCGGAGCAATCGACCATACTTTTTCCACCTTATATGTCGTAGCGTTAATCATGGCAATACAGCCCGAGCTCTCAAGGTTCACATAAATCAAACCTTTCAGGTTCGTGACCGCAAATTCAGGATTACCCGTTAATGGAATAGTGGCAACGATTTTATTGCTCGCTGCATCAAGTACGGTGATATTGTTGGAGTGGCCATTAAAAACGAATACTTTCTGACTGAATGCATCGTAAAGAATTGCATCAGGATTAACCCCCGTGATAACGACTCTTTTAATTACTTCAAAAGTTTTAGTATTGAAAATAGTTACCGATGAATCTTTCCCGTTGGTTATAAAA
This sequence comes from uncultured Bacteroidales bacterium, assembly GCA_903927945.1. Lineage (GTDB taxonomy): Bacteria > Bacteroidota > Bacteroidia > Bacteroidales > Paludibacteraceae > Paludibacter. The sequence goes on from CAIYOZ010000015.1 coordinate 9,022, forward strand.
CCTTTATCCAAAGCAGGATCAATTGCAATGCCATGCACTCCTTTAAGTCCTGTAATTTTACCAATCACCTTTCCGGTAACTTCGTCAATTACCTGAACCTGGTTTCCATGAGACACATAAAGACGAGCACCCTGATCATCCGAGAAAAGATAATCCCATCTTTCATTTCCTTCGAGACTGATTTTGTTTATTACTTTGTACTTTCCTGTTGGATCATTTTTAGAATAAACAAAACAAACTGAGATTAAAGCAATAACGAATACGGTAAGTTTTTTCATTTGGATTTATTTTTAAATTATTCTTCAAAGATATGAAACGAATCTGTAGACAATTAGGAATTACAATCAAAAATATATTCATCCATTATAACTAATATTGGAAGATAATATCACGTGGGTCTCGAAACGATGAGATCATGAATCCCATCCCTATAACGATACTGAATGGTTAAACCCGAAATACTGCAAATCTCGGAAGCAATAGCCAGTCCTAAACCTGTTGATTCATTTCCTGCATTCAGTTTAGTAAACCGTTGAAATAGCTTCTCCGGCACTATCGTAAGCGAATTCCCTCTATTTGAAACAATAAATTTACCCAGGGTTGAGGCGATGGTTATACGTCCTTCCAGCACATTGTGTTTCACGGCATTGCCAAGCAGATTATTTATGAGGATCTCGGCTAAATAGGCATTCATCTTTACCAGAAACGGATGTTCCAGGGATAACACGATTTCTATTTTCTTAAATTCAATCAGTTCCTCAATAAATTCCAAGCGTTGTTTGGCCAGTTCACAAAGATCTAATTCAATTAAATCCGGGAATTGCTGGTTTTCAATTTTGGAAAGTAATAATAATGCCTGGTTAAGCTTCGAAAGCCTGTTGGCCGATTCATACACCAACCTGATTTGTTCGTATTGTTTCGATTCCAATGATTTATCCTGAAGTACGTTTTCGAGTTTCGACCTGATAATAGCAATTGGTGTTTGTATTTCGTGGGAAGCATTCTCAGTAAATTCTTTCAGATTATTATAGTCCGATTGAATCTTTTGCATCATGGTATTCAGGGACGAATTAAGTTGTTCAAACTCGTTCACATCCGTGTTTTCAAAAACTATTTTGTTTTTACTTTCTATTTTAAAGGAATTTAATTGATTGAGTGTCCTATAGAATGGAGTCCACACCGTTGAGGATAAC
>CAIYOZ010000016.1 GCA_903927945.1 uncultured Bacteroidales bacterium
GGACCTGGGACAGCAATGCGAAAAACCTGTTTCGCCATATTGATGCTGAAGCCTGGATTGAAGCTGCTTCAAATCCTGTTCTGTTACTGAATATCCTGAATTACGACAAATTAGTCGCATTGGGTCAGGATAAAGAATTCATCAAAAAAGTAGATATAGTTTATGACGATTTTAAAGCCTATCTGAATGTAGAAAAAAATACAAAAAATCCGTCTTTGGCTTACTTTAGCATGGAGTATGGTTTGACTGAAGTGTTGAAAATATATTCAGGAGGTTTGGGAGTTTTGGCAGGTGATTATCTGAAAGAAGCCAGCGATTGTAATATCGATATGGCTGCTATCGGTTTCTTGTACCGTTATGGCTATTTCACTCAGTCACTTTCGGTTGATGGTCAGCAGGTTGCTGTTTACGAAGCTCAAAATTTCAATAATCTTCCAATCACTCAGTTGAAGGATGAAAACGATCAACCGCTTGTGGTTGAAGTTCCTTATCCGGGTAGAACAGTTTATGCTTATTTGTGGAAAGTTTCTGTTGGTCGTATTCCACTCTATCTGCTTGATACAGATACTGATATGAATAGCGAATATGATCGTTCAATTACTCACCAGCTTTATGGTGGCGATTGGGAAAATCGTATGAAACAGGAAATCATGTTGGGTGTCGGTGGTATTTTAGCTCTAAAAAAACTTGGAATTCAGAAACAGGTTTATCACTGTAACGAAGGGCATGCTGCTTTGATTAATGCTCAGCGTTTGGTTGATTTAATTTCAGATAAAAGTCTATCCTTCAATGAAGCTCTCGAAGTTGTTCGTGCAAGCTCATTGTATACAGTTCACACTCCGGTACCTGCCGGACACGATAGTTTCGACGAAACATTGTTTAAAAAATACATGAGTGAATATCCTGCTAAATTGAAACTCAGCTGGGATGAATTTATTGATATGGGTCGTGAACACCCTGGCGATCATGAAGAAAAGTTTAGCATGAGTACTTTTGCCTGCAATACTTGTCAGGAAGTAAATGGTGTAAGCTGGTTACACGGAAAAGTTTCACAGGAAATGTTCCAGCCAATTTGGAAAGGTTATTTCCCGGAAGAACTACATGTTAGCTATGTGACTAATGGCGTTCACCTTCCAACATGGACATCATCGGATTGGAAAGCAATTTATGAAAAGTATTTTACAAAAGCTTTCTATGCAGACCAATCCAACATGAAAATATGGGAAGGTGTTTATAAAATTCCCGATGAGGAAATCTGGCACACCCGTATGCACTTGAAAAATAAGCTTGTAGAATATATAAAAGGTCAATTCCGCGAAAACTGGTTGAAAAATCAGGGCGATCCATCACGAATTGTTTCAGTTTTGGAAGCTATTAACCCAAATGCATTGATTATTGGATTTGGACGCCGTTTTGCCACTTACAAACGTGCTCATTTGCTATTTACCGATTTGGAACGCCTGGAACGTATTGTAAATGACCCACTTCGTCCGGTTCAGTTTCTGTTTACAGGAAAAGCACACCCTGCAGATGGTGGTGGACAAGGATTAATTAAAAGAATTATTGAAATTTCGCGTATGCCACAGTTTTTGGGTAAAGTTATTTTCCTCGAAAATTACGATATGCGATTGGCAAAACGATTGGTTTCGGGTGTTGATATTTGGTTGAATACACCTACACGTCCGCTGGAAGCATCGGGTACGTCGGGAGAAAAAGCACAAATGAATGGTGTTTTGAACTTCTCAGTTCTTGATGGATGGTGGCTTGAAGGTTATGTAAAAGGTGCTGGTTGGGCATTAACCGAGAAACGTACTTACGAAACTCAGGAATATCAGGATCAGTTGGATGCTGCTACCATTTACAGCATGCTGGAAAATGAAATTATCCCACTTTACTATGCAAAGAATACCAAAGGGTATTCACCTGAATGGATTCAGTATATCAAGAATTCAATTGCACAAATTACGCCAAGATTCACCACCAAGCGTATGATTGACGATTATATTGCCCGTTTTTATACTAAACTGGCAAGTCGTTCGGCCATTTTAAATGCTGATAATTATGCAAAAGCTAAAGAAATTGCAGCCTGGAAGGAAAAAATAGCAGAAGGATGGGATAGAATCAATGTTTTATCACTTGATGTTCCGGAAAAACTACTTCACAATCCGCAGGTAGGTGAAATGTATAATATTAATATAGTAATTGATATTGATGGTCTGAATGATAAAGGTATTGGAATTGAACTCGTTGCAACTAAGTTAGGTAAAAAC
>CAIYOZ010000017.1 GCA_903927945.1 uncultured Bacteroidales bacterium
ATATACTGCACCATAATTATATACTGCACCATAATTAGATGATCCACCAAAACTTGATAATCGACCATAAATAGTAGAGTTTCCCCGGGTTAATGCATTACCATTCACATCCAACTTTTCCTGGGGTGACAGAACACCAACTCCTAAACTGCCATCAATACCTAAGTTACCATGAAAATATGAATCTTGCATCGCTGTATAACTGACTGCAACCCAATTTAGTGTAAAAATACAAGGTCCGCCATTTCCCTCATCCTGTGAATAACAATGTATATAACCATCTGGAGCGAGAGTTGTAAATTGCCAAGAATCCGGACCATCTCCATAGCGTCCATCATAACCATTATATTCTGTCCAGACATCGGCATAAACATTTTCATTGTAATTACAGGTTATTTTTATAGGAACATTAGCCGGAACCGGTATTAATATCTCCTCACCTAAATCATAATCCGTAAGTGTATAACTTCCACTCTGTGCCAGAACCGGAAGAGCAATAAAAGAAATGATTAATAATAAAAAGGCTTTGTATAAATTGCGTGGTTTCATAAACTTATATTTGATTCTTAAATTAAATTTTGAATATTTATTTTTTTATTTTTATGGACGCTTTGATGGCATTTCTTCGTTCCAATTGTTTTTGAGCTAATTGTGCTTTCTGATCGTTTGTCAGGATACTGTCAATTGCCATTTTATATTCTTGTTTATATTGTAGCGAAAATGCCTGATAGGATATTGAATCTCTATTCAATATTTTCATTCCAAATTCATAGGCTTTTTTTCCGACGATTATCTTTTGGCTATCAGTTAGGGCAATCATTTTATTCAACTGATATACCTTGGTTTTAGCGAAATCTGTAGCATCTCCGGTTATTGGTTTAATCGCAAATGCTAAAGTTGAGAACATAAGAATGGTAATCAATACCACTGAAAATTTAAATTGGTTCATACTAATTTTTTATTTTTGAGTTGTTGATTTAATAGAAGAATATCAAAAAATTTAGGCGTTGTTTAATATCGGTAACATGTTGGCTAAGCAAAAGCTGATATCTTTATTATCACTTAATCATATAAAAATTTTACATTTCGGGTAATATAGGCACTCAAGCCCGAACCACCTCTGGCAAGCCCTTTCATGATATCCACATTCATTTTCCCGGCTTTCCCACTGTAGCTATACGAATAGGGTTTAGCTCCAAACCAGACGGTTATGGATGTGTCTGCTATTTGATATTTTGTTACCGGTGAGTTACCGCTCCTGTTTAAGTATGTTTCCATAATTTGTTTTCATTTATTATTTTTCTAATTTATATAAATTAAGCGGCACAGTCTATGCAAAATTACGTTTCACATTTGTCCAAATTGATTTGAATACAGTTTAGGTTAAGAGACAAATGTTTTTTGGTTCACTACACCATCATCGACTGTACCGCTAATCTATTTAAATTATTCTACCTGAAAGTCCCCCCATAATGAAGTAGTTCCATAGTTAATAGTCAGCCTGTAATTTCCACTCGTCCATTGGTTAACCGGTATAAGTATTTCTGAAGAGGAATCAGTATTAACGGTTTCCTGATAAACAACCTGATTTGAATCATCTGTAACAATAATGGTAGCTTGTCCAACAGGATTTTCAAAATAAATTCCTAATTCAACGGTGTTGATGGATGCTGAAACAGGTATATTAAATAAAGAGGACGGTTCCGTTTTCGGCGGCGGATTGGATCTCGATAAATCTATAGGGTCAGCCTTCGCTATACTACCCGATACTAAACCAAAAAGAATCATACATAAAATCGATAGTTTCATAAGAATTGTTTTAAAAGTTTCAATATATTTGCTTATTTTTGCATTCAAAGTTATCTATCCTTTTCTAGTTTTCCAAAAATAAATGTTGTACGTGCCCCTGTTTTCGGGTTTTACAACTGTCAGATAACTAACCATATAAAGTTGATTCGTTTTTAAATGTCTGTACGGGTTGTTTATCCTGTTGATAATTCAATGATTTTAACGAACCCGATTTATAGAATGCAAAATATTTAAATCAAAAAGCTACCTGAATAAGCTGAAATCTGATATTCCGGTTATAGGTTTAATTTTCCTTACGCTAACATATAAACCCCCATGAGATTCTATTGGTATGTATTCCTATGTTCTTTCTTTATTTCCTGTCAATCCTACGATACCACTCATAAAATTATTCTGAGGGCTGAAGCCATCATGTTTACTTCGCCCGATAGCGCTTCCTTGTTGTTAAGTTCTATTCCCCATCCCGAAAAACTACCGAAAGCTGACTATGCTGCCTGGTGCCTGCAATATACCCATGCTCAATTTAAATTGCATAAGAAAATAAAATCAGATAGCCTGATCAACATTGCTGTAGATTATTATAAAAATACAGACCTCTTCAAACAGAGCGGTACCTCTTATTATTTATTGGGTTGCATAAGACACAAACTCCAGCTGAATAAGCAGGCCATGATGGCATTCAAGGAAGCAGAATACCTGTTGGGCAAAACGAACGAGAATAAAATAAAAGGACTGGTCGCCTACTATATAGGTGATATATCCCTGGATGATGAAAATTATCATTATGCCTTGCAACACTACCAAAAATCATTACATTATTTTATGCTATCGAATGATAAAAAGTTAGAGGCTTATACGTATAGTGAAATATCCAATATGTTTAATCAAATGGACTATCCGTTCGATAGCGTGATGCGATATTCCAATCTGGCGCTTAAATTGTCAAAAGATGCAGGTGATTCGGATAATTATACGACTATATTAGCCCGTCAGGGTGAATTGTTATATAAAAGGGATTTTGCGCTTTCCACCCGGAATGTGCTGATCGGGTATCGTTATTTCCCTGAACGAAGGCCCTATTATGCAGCATTGCTATCGTATACCTATTGCATGCTCAACAAACCTGATTCAGCCCAATACTACCTTCAGATTTCATTGTCCGACCCTCTGATTACTAAAACTAAAGTCATCAGTTATCTGGCAGGTGCCTATATTGAGAAAAATGAAGGTCATTTAAATAAGGCGTTTGAATTTTTAGAGAATGCCTATAATAACCGGGACTCTGTCCTTCAACAGAGTATCAAGAGTCAACTTTACCGGATCGATAAACAATATGACCTGTCGAAAAAGGAAGCGGAGAATGCAACCTTAAAAATTGACAACCGGAATAAACTGATCGTCATCGGGCTGTTAATTATTGGGATATTGCTGGTACTCATACTCTTTTTGTTGATCTCCGCCCGGTATAAGAAAAAACACATGCTGCAGCAGGTGGAATTGCAGCGCGTGGAGTACTCCTTGCAAATAAAGAAGGCTGAAAACACCCAAAAGCGTGAATTGTTGCTCTCGAAACTCGAAAACCGCATTGCAAATACCTTGCAAATAAATCGGATGAATATGGGAATCGCCCAATATGGGAAACTGGACGAGTATCTCCGTGAAATCTCCGCACAATCCATACTCTTGCCTTCGGACTGGCCCTATTATATCCATGAAGTGGACCAGATTTTTGATCAACGCATTTCGCAGTTGTCAGCCTCTACACCCCAACTGACCCAACCGGACCTGATGGTGATCACCCTGATTTGCCTCAAGCTCGATATCCCCGATTGCTGCAGCCTGCTCAATATGAAGAAAAACGCCATGTACCACCGCCGTACCCTGATCAAGGACCGTATCGGCATTAACCCGAATGTAGACCTGGAGGCATGGGTGCACCGACTGATGGCTATCCCTGTCGCTGTGCAACCTTCCTGACCTTTCACCCCCTTGCCACCTGTCAAAAACCCCAAAACGGGGCCTGGCAAACCTCAAAGCGTACACAGTACCTTTGAGCGTTTTCCTGTTACTCCATCCAGAAAAACCTGTTAAGAGCTCCGCACTCCAACAGGTTTTTCCGGTTAGATGAATCATTTTATCATTTAGAAAAATCTGTTGGGTACTTCGCACTCCAACAGGTTTTCGTTTTCAAGTGGCAGTTGGTATGCCTGTCCATGCAAAACAAGATAAAGCCATTCGCCGTACTATACCCAATTGGTGCCGATCCTATACCGGTCCTTATCTTATTTTAGGATAACCCAAGGATAACCCAAGGATAACCAAGGGATAACCCAAGGATAACCCGTATTTATATAGGTATGGAATATCCCTGGATTATCCTTGGGGAATCCCTGATTTTAGCGTCTTTTTACCTAAAACCGGTATAGGGAAGGCTAAGGATCGGTATAGAGTAGGTATAGAGTAGGTAGAAGTTTATAGTAGTCGGTAGTCGGTAGATGAATGGTGGATTATCCGGCTGTTTTTTGGGAATTCAACGATGGATATAGATTTACCAAACGACCCCGTCGGTATTCGCGACGGGGCCGGTAAGGGGATAGATGTACTAAAATTGTTGCTTAACGTATAAGGGATAGGAAGAGTTTATGGTCACAGGTATTAATGCCGTTGAACAAGGAGATCAATTAAATACGCTGATGATGATTGAACTTTTATCAATAAGCATAGAAACCAAAATTTTACTTACTTTTGTGATTATAGTAACAACATTTTATAGTAAAAATGGGTTTTATTGAAGCAAAGGATTATTGAATTAAATATTTAAAAATCAAAACATATGCCATCAGGAAATATCTTTATCGTTCGCCCTTCCAATTCTGAGCAAGAACTTGCTTTAAAGGCTTTTGTGAAAGCTTTGAAAATTAAATTTGAAGTAACCAATCAAAAGGACTACAATCCCGAATTTGTAGCTAAAATTAACGAAAGTAAGGAACAATACACCAAAGGCGAATTTGCCGTGATAAAAACGGAAGATTTATGGAAGTAGCCTATACACAAAAAGCACAAGATGATTTATTCTTTTGGAAAGGAACCGGCAATAAACAGGTCATGAACAAAATAACAGCCTTATTGACTGCCATTTGCGAAAATCCATATGAAGGTATTGGGAAGCCGGAACAGCTAAAATATAGCCTGACTGGCTTATGGTCCAGAAGAATAAATCAAGAGCACCGCATCGTTTATGAATTACTCAACACTAGAATAATTATACACTCATTAAGGGGTCATTATCTATAGCAATGATCGATATTTTACCGGCCCCGAGGGAATACCGGCGGGGTGGTGTGCGTCTATTTACGATTTAATTATTTACGATTTTAAGTTCAACCTTTCTACCGTCCTCGATAACTTAATTAACTCAATTAACCAATCAACCAATTAACCAATCACCCAATCACTTCACCGTGTAATTCACTCGCAATGATGGCTTTCACATAGTTGCGTACATGGCGGTCCTTGAAATCGTACCATTCCTCCAGCATGTCGGAGTTGTCGATGATCCGTTTGAAATTGGCAAAGGGTTTGCGGTTGGTCAGCACGGCCTGCAGGTGGGTCTTTATCTTGGAATTGTCGAGTTGGTTGGCGAATTTTTCCATGATCCCGAACGACTCGTTGGAGGGCAGGGGTTCGATGGTAATGTACTTTTCCCAGCTGGTATACTTTGGGTTGAAATCCTCGAGGGACATGCCGGTTTCCATTTCATAATTGAAAGGTTCGGAAATAAACTCCTGGGGCAGTTCATCGGTTTCAAGGGTTTCGGTATTCAGGAAACACACCATCCCGGCATTGAGGTTATCGGCAATTTCCTTTACCACGCGGTTATATTTTTCAGGCAGCTTTACCTCGCTATCATCGGTTTGAATGATTTCATCCAACAGAAAATCAAGAATCTTTTGCAAGGCTTTCTCATTCCCTTTCACGGAATGGAGTATGGGTAAAATTTCGGCTAATAATTTATCGGTTTTCATAATTCATGATTGGATTTTAGGTGCTTGGAACAATACTATGTCTTAATTCAAAACACATAGAACCACATAGCAAGAACACATAGCAACACCTAGTTTAATAAAATAAAACAGAGAAAACAACAATACCGGAAACTATATAATATCCTAATTCGAATCACATAGAACCACATAGCAAGAACTCATAGCAATACATGGTTTAATATGAAAAGAAACAAAGAAAACATAAGTAAATAGAAGTGAATAATGTCCTATTTTAATTTGATAGGAGAAAATGTATTTATTTCAATTGCTGTCCCATTTATGGGACTGATAAAATGAAATAGATCTACATGGCTTAAGCCAAATTTTAAATTCTATTTGGCTAAAGCCAATCTGTTTTTACATTCAGCCCGTCCTATAAAT
>CAIYOZ010000018.1 GCA_903927945.1 uncultured Bacteroidales bacterium
GAATTGAAATACGTTGATAAAACTGTGATTGTCGACTCAGTGGAATATCCGATTTATGATCATAGAAAAGAACGATCTTGGCGTCATTTGGATTTATGGGAATATAAAACATTCTTAAGAGCTCGTGTACCTCGCTACAAGCATGAATCAGGAGTGAAGACCATCGAGGTTCCATGGGCCGATCAGGTTGAGCGAATGACATATTTACTCGAAAAAAAACGATAGATGTATTGCAATCCACTAAAAGTCAAAGCAGGACTGCCCGTTTATTGCGAATAAGTTTTGACCAGGTTCATAGAATCATGCACCGAGCTGTTGAGCGAGGCATGAGTAGAAGGTCAGATTCAGATAGGTACTATTACTTAAGTATTGATGAAAAAGCCGTTCATAAAGGGCATGAATATATCAGCATTCTTTCAGATGAGGCGACAGGTATTGTGATAGAAGTTGTTGAAGGACGCACAAAAGAGAGTGTAGATGAATTGTGTAAAAATGGCCTTAATCAGACTCAAAGAGGTGATGTAAAGACAATTTGTACAGACATGTGGGATGCTTTTATTTACGGATCAAGAACATATTTTCCAAATGCGTTACATTGTCATGATAACTTTCACTTGGTTGGTTATCTGAACAAAGCAGTTGACAAAGTAAGACGAAGAGAAGTAAAAACTCAAGAAGAATTAAAAAGAACAAAGTATATCTTTTTAAAAGACAAGTTGAATTTTACCGAAAAGCAAAGACTTAAATTTGATGCTATTAGCAAAGGAAATTATGTTGTTTCTCGTGCTTGGCAAGTGAAAGAAAATTTTAGAGATATACAGTTTAGACAAGATAGACCAGAAGCAATATCAATGTACGCTTACTGGAGAATGGATGCATTGCATTCAAAAATCAAAGAGATTACTGAAGTGGTTGATATGTTCGACAGACATCAAAACGGAATTATTAATGCAATTCAAACAGGTGCAAATAATGCCAGGGCAGAAAGAGTCAATGGATCCATTCAAGAATTAAAAACGATAGGAAGAGGTTATAGAAAAACTGAGAATTTTAGAATTGCAATTCTTTTCTTTCATGGCAATTTATACCTTCTTCCATAACAAAACCAGTAGAACCAAATAAAAGAATATCTTCATACTCTTTTATAGAAATTTAGAAATTTACACGATCATTGATGAACCCATACATACATCTGTTCCAGCCTGAAGTGCCTTTTTAGCTGTCCCAATGCTTGCCCAATCAGAAGCAACATAAAAGGGGAAACCCCAACGGTCGCGCAACATCGACTTTAGCAACAATGAATTTTCACTGCATTTATCACCATTGATTTTATTATAGGCACTCATCACACACAATGCCCCGGCATCCTGCATGGCTGTTCGAAAATTATATCCGGAAAAATCCATCAACCAACGTTCTGTCGCAACTACATTCATGTTTAGACGATTTGGTTGTTTACTCTCTCCCATAAAGTGTTTCAAAGTAGCTATAACAGGAAATTTCTGAATACCTATTGAGACAGCCTTCCCCACTTGCCCGGCAAGATAAGGATCTTCACCACCACTTTCTGCGGTTCTTCCACCTCTGGAGTCTCGTGCCAAATCAATACAGGGATCCAGTTGTTGTGTTCTATTAAAAGCCCAAAACTCCACTCCCATCGATTCCCCCACTTTCATGGCCAGAGCATCGTCCCAGGTAGCAGCCATTGCTATTCCTGTTGGAAAAGAAGTGGCAGTGCGGCCATACCGATCTGAAGTAAAACGCACTCCATGAGGTCCATCACTCATAATAAATCCGGGAATATTCAGTTTAGTATTTGCCGGTGTTCCGCCAAAACCCACATTAATCAAATGATTGATTTTTTCCTGTGTAGTCATTGCATTTACCAATCCATCTACACGCCGATCCAGAGCCGATTGAGAAAAGACGGAAATGAAATGCATTACAGCGAAAATAATTCCCAGCAATTTACATCTCTTACCATATATTTTTGACATCCTTACTTAATTTCAATGGTTGTGTTTTGCATTTTTATTCCTTTATTAATAAAACTTTACTTATCCCACTTCTGATTATATAAGATCCACTACTCAGCCTGGATAAATCAAGGCTTTTTATCACGGATTTCGGACAATCAAGCACAATACGCCCCGACAAATCGACTACTTGCAGATTGATCAATTCAACATCCGAATCAACAAATGCGACATCCTTCACCGGATTCGGGTAAATTCGAAATGTTTTTATAGTACTCAATTTGATTTCGGATACCTGAGTGGTTGGGTATATCTGCAAGGCATTGATATAGAAGAATTTGTAGGAATTATTGTTATTCACACCAGCCTGAAGATCAATGGAAACAGAGCCATCTGATTTTGGTTTTATCTGAGTGACTTTAGCCAGATTAGAGTTATTTTCAGACGAATTCACTGAAATAGTTTTTTGATTACTGCCAGTGACGTTGAATGTAGTTTCCCTGTTATCTGTCGCTCCTGTACGTGAAGAAAAGAAACAAAAGTCATACTCTTTCTCGGGATCAAGTCCCGCTACCAGAAACCCTGCTGTTGGTTCTGTCAACCCTGTGTATACACCGGTTCCATTTCCCCAAAAGCTATCACTGGTAGTTGTTGATGGCAATGAAGCCTCAGTTGAAGTTGATGCCGGCCCGCTCGAATTAATTCCACCAAAAGCATCAGATACAGTAATCGAAACTCCGGTATTATTTCCATCAATATCCAACAATCCGTTGATAGAGCTCCCCAATGTAGTATTTGTGAGATTATTCCACGGAGTACCCGACATGATTGTTGACGAACCGAAATCAATCTGGATCATTTTCACAAAATCCACTGACTGCTGAACCATGGTAGTCACTTTATCAGGTTCGAGTACAGCATAGTGGGCAGCTTTCTGCGCTATCTGAATGTCCGAAGCAGACAATCCTTTCGGAGTAAACGTATTGCCAATCACCGGTCTACTCAGCATCTTCTCATACCAGGTGCAAGCTGCAGTATAACGCCCTAGACCATAGGTCAGATGGTAACCATCACGGTTAAAATTGTCTCCGATATAACTGCTTCGTCCGTTCTGTATGGCCGTTCCGGCAGGAATAATGATATTTATGCCCATTTTTGCAGCAATAAGACCAGTCACATTGACAATAGAGTCATACATGATCATCTGGTTTTTTTGATAGTAATCATATTCGGAATGAGTTGAGTTGGTGGCATAAGCCCATGTTCGGTGCATGCAAAATTGTACCTCGGGGTTTGTAGCCAATCCTTTCACATAGTTCAACAGGTTCGGCAAAAATGGAAGGTACGTATTATAGCGCCCCGAATACTGACTCACCTGTTGAAACGAGATATAGTCCCAAGCCTCATCACCCAGAGCATAGGCTAGGGTTTTATTATCCAGTTTGGTCGTATCACCGTTTACAATCTTGCGGTATGAATAAGCTGCAGTGTTATTGCTCGCATTATTCCAGTGAGTTTCAAGGCTGCAACCTCCTATATAAAGATTGGCAATGATTAATTGCACACCATCGGCTTTTGCCAAATCGTCGACATATGACTCGGCTGCATCTTCGGAAAAACTATTTCCAATGGCCAGTATTTTAATTGCTTTCTGACTATTGGCTTGAAAGAAAATTGCTAAAAACAGAATAAGGAAGAAATACTTTTGTGTTTTTGTGTTCATAGCAAAATTATTTTAAGATGGTAATAGATGCTATGTCAAGTTTTAATAAAATCTGATACTTCAATATCTACTTGTTCAATAGTTCATTTTACAATAACTTTTTGAACAAGTACATTTTCTTGATCTTTAGTTATCTTGGCAATATATGCACCTGACGATAAACTAACATAATCAGCATTCTCTTTTTTAGCAATTACCTGACCTTGCAAATTTAAAATTTCGATTTTTACCATTTCTGATAGTTTGACACCATTTGCAGTAGCAATTACTTTAACTTGAGGACTTGTTGAAGCATTCTCAAGAGCACTTGGTAATGTGACTTCTAGATTTGCATCAAGAAGCTTAAGCCAGCCAGAAGAAGTAATATTATTTATTGCAGAAATTTTCAATCCTACTGCATTATTTTTTGTTACATCCACAATCGCCACAGCCCAAGTATAAGTTCCGACTGGAACATCTTTTACCAATGTCGAAAATTCATAGTTAGTTGCTGTTCCTTTTATCCACTTTGATGGATCGGAATTAGTGTCAACATAAATGGAAACTACAGAATCCTCCATTTTATTCAATAAGGCAAAAGCAACTTTATATTTTTGATTCCATTGAGGTAGGTTGTTCGGACAATATCCCCAACCCAAGTTGTTCCAACGGTGCACAATCTTTATGGTCGTATTGTTGGTGACTGTTTTGGGCAAAGAAAGTTTGTCGGGATACAATCTATAACTTCCTTCGGCAATAAAGCTCTTTACCAACGAATAACCATCTGAAAACCATGACTGTACTTCTCCTCCGGCACGAAAATCCATAACATTGACGTGAGCTTCTTTGGAGTCATCATATTCTCCCTGACGAACATCAGCTGCTGTTTTATATCCACGGGGGTCGATAGAATAGTTCATCGTATTGACACACCATCCACCTTCCATTATTACCGGTCTGGTTGGGAACCATTGTGTAACAATTCCCTTCTCATAACTCTGGTAATAGCTTGTCATTCCAAATGCGTCATGCCTTAGCATATATCCTTTACTAAAAGCACTATTCAACAATGTCTTACTATCAGGATCAGGGCTTCCCCATTCGGAACCAGTACCAATCAATCTATGGTAATTTATTGCCAAAGGAACTTTCTTGAAACTGTTCAGATATAAATTAGTTATCCAATCAAATACTGACTGTCTGTTGGCAGCATTTAGATAAAGAACAGAGTGTGATTCGCCCCATTTACCCAAGCCGTAACCATCCACAAAATCAACTACATCCGGATCATCAAATTTTGCTGCAAAAGCTTTTATAAACTTTTCGTATTTAGCCTGAAAAATTGGATCGTCAGGATAAGGCGACCAAACTGAGACACTTCCTGTTTGAGTCACATATCCTTGGGCTCCTGCATCTCTTACATAGGTTGGAGTGAAATTTCTATGTTTATCACGGCTATCTTCCACAATACGGAACGCCAATTTAAGACCTCTTGCCTTAGCACCGTCTATCAACATTTTTACAATTGCATTATTATCCCAAGCATATACGCCTTCCTGTGGTTCCAAGTCGGCCCAACCAGTTCGGATATACAGAATACTGGCATAATCGGATGCTTTAACGGTAGTGCCCAATATTGGAACAGATATCTTATCTAACTGAGTCCAGAAATCGCTGGCAACACCTGCACTGCCATAAATAGCCCAACCGGACATGGGATTGCGAACCAATTTCTGGGTTTCAGGTTGAATGGTTACTATATAGTTTCCCGGGATAGTACTATCTTCAGTTGAAACTGTCTGAGCAATAAGAATATTGGCAAACAATAAAAACCCAAAAATCAGTCCTTTTATTTTGAAATAGTGAATCCATTTATTATTTTCCATACTCTTATCTAATTTCATTAATATCGCGTTTCTGAAATCCACAAACTCAAATTAATGCGTTTTAATCTCTACGCTTGCAGATTTAAGACTTTTTGAACTTGCATTAATTTTTATTTCACCTGCTTTTTGAGTTGAGCGAATGATAAGCTGGCATGTTCCATTATACACCTGACGTTGATTGGCTTGGAACAATTCTTCACTTGTGATATCTCCATTCCCTACACCAGCATTCGTACCAGTACCGGTCACTGAGAATTTTATCAAGTTAGTTGCAGAAGGCACAATAACACCCAACTCATCAACAACTTTCACGTTTATGTATGTCAAATCAAGTCCATCTGCTTTCATGTCATTCTTATCTGCATCAAGAATAATCTTGTAGGGCTTCCCAGCAGTTTTTATAATATCTTGCGATACGACTTTTCCACCAATTTTCCCCAAAGCTTTAATTTCCCCGGCTTCATAACTGACATTCCATTTCATGTTTTGGTTTTTACAGTCCGACATACTCTTTGTTCCACATGATTTGCCATTGATGAGTAATTCAACGCTGTCACAGTCCGAATATGTCTGAACAACAAGAGATTCCTTGTCTTTCCAATTCCAATGAAAATACATGGGAAGCCATTTGATTTTAAAATCATTCCAAACCTTTTCTTTGGCTTCATCTTTCTCATAAACAGCTATTTTAATCATTGGGGTCGATTTGTAAAAACTACTAATGCTGTAAGCAACCGGTTTTAAATTATTACACAAATCAATGGCTCCATTAATCCAACCTTTTGAGGGCCAACCAAATGATTCACCAATATATTCTGTACCTCCCCAGAAATATTGTCCACAAGCATACGAATGATCATATCCAAAATACTCATATCCGCCTTCACCGGTTCCCTCTTCACTTAACAAAAATATCAATTGTGGATATTTTAAATGATCTTTTTTGAAAAACCCAGCCTGATAATTCACACTCATCACATCTGAATAAAAAGCCATTTGATGAGGTGGGGATGTGTAAAATCCGGGATTATTATATTTGATGGCATTATATCGGGCCGGGTAAAGCGCACAGGTTACTTTCCTTGAAGGTTCAAGGTTATGTACAAAATCTACCATTTTCTTAAGTTGTGGGACACCATATGTACTATCTTCACCAGTATATTGATGAATCACCTCATTTCCAACGCTCCAGATAAAGACCGATGGATGATTTCTGTCTCTTTTTATAAATGTACCCAAATCATTCTCCCAATATTTGTCAAATGAATTTTCATGGCCGTAATATTGTGAGTTCCATTTATCATAAGATTCATCGAATACCAGGATTCCATTTCGGTCACACCAGTCAAGTACAAATTTTGGATATGGATTATGACTCAATCTGATAGAATTACATCCCATTTGATTTTTCAAAACCTCCAATCTTTTTTGCCAACCAGCCTCAAAAGCAGCTGCACCAAGTGGACCAAGGTCGTGATGAAGGCAAACTCCTTTCAAAAACACTTTTTTACCATTGAGAAGAAATCCTTCTTCCTGAGTAAATTCCACCTCTCTAATCCCGAAAGTCGTCTCGAAATTATCACACTGTTTATCACCGTTATACACCTTCGATATAGCTTTGTACAAATAGGGTGTACTCAAATCCCATATCAAAGGATCAGGTACTTTTATATCTTGACAAAACTTAAACGTTTCCTTTGCTCCAAAACGTACTACTGAGGTACGGCTTGCTACCATTATTCCTGATGGAGATATTATTTCAGTAACTAACTTACAAATTGTAGAGTCTGTAGAATTATTTTCAACGTTTGTCTCAATCTTCGCAGTTGCAGATTTTTCTGTTATTTTTGGAGTTATTATGTAGGTTCCATAACGGCCAATATGAAGTTTATCTAAAATATGAAGGTATACATTTCGCGTAATACCCTCACCAGTATACCAACGGGAACTTTTGGCAAAAGTGTTGTCATAACGCACAGCAATGATATTGTCACCACTTTTCAATAAATCGGTAATATCATACTGAAAGTCAAGATAACCATTCAAAAACTTACCACAGTGCTTCCCGTTTACCCAAACATCAGATTCACGGTACACACCTTCAAACTCGAGATATACCTTCTTATTTTCTATATTTTCATTAATACTTAATTTCTTACGATACCATCCGATTTGGCGTGGGCGATATCCATTTAATTTGGTGCCACCTAAAGTGTCTTTTACAAAAGGTCCATAAATGGAAGCATCATGGGGCAAGTTAACCGTTTGCCATTTCTCATCATTAAAAGCTGGCTTCATTGCTCCCAATTGATCATTCAATTGAAATTTCCAATCAAAATTCAACAAAATTTTATCTCTGGCTTCTACATTAAATATCAGCGCTAAGAACATCACAAATACTACAAACTGTCGTCTATTCATTTCAAAGTATAATTTAATTTTTCTTTATATGGAATTAATTTCGTTATTATTCAATTGGGGATATTATCAGATTCTCAATTTTATAAGTTATTAGTATTTATATCTATAAGAGATATAAAACACTCACAAAAACATAACAATTAACCAATATTAATCCATTGAAAGTCGTTTGTAGAATAAAGCAGCTATTTACAAATAGTAAAAAGTGGTATCAACAATTATTATTAAGTAGTCTTTACACATAAAAAAATCTCCTTCTTACTGTCGTTTTCACAAACAAAAAGAAAGAGATATATTATATCATAGCGATTGAAATAACTTTTCAAAGTAATTCTATACGAACAACTATTTTAATATTTTCGAAGTTATAGAAATATTTCCGTTGCGAATTTGGCAAATATATAATCCTTTTCTTAAGAAAGTAGAATTGATACATTCGATATCATTATTTAATTTAAATTTTGCAACAGATTGTCCTTCAATATTATATATTGATAAAGTTGAAGATGCAGCATTCGTGATTTTAATTTGATCGTTATATGACGAAATATTTATATTGTTTAATGTAGGAGAAGAAACCGCTGTTAAATAATTACTTATTGCCGATAAGGTTACATTCGTTTGTAAGCATCTCAAATCCGCCGCATTTCATATAGTATAAAATTGCCTGACCTTTGCCATAAAAAAGTTATGTTCAGTTTGAATGAAGGCAATCGTTATGTAGTTTGTTTGAATGGGGTCGATTTACTCAAGGGATTAGACGGGTTGTGCGGGTTGATCCGTTACCTCTCCTTGAATCCTACCAACGGAGATGTGTATGTGTTTCTGAACAAGAGCCGCACCACCATGAAGCTGCTGCACTGGGAGCGCGGAGGTTTTGTGATTTATTA
>CAIYOZ010000019.1 GCA_903927945.1 uncultured Bacteroidales bacterium
GGGAAAGGAATAATGAGAGAAATAATCTTATAAGAGAAAGAGCAATTAAAGCATGCTGGTTGGAGTGTGAAAATATCCCTAGTTTGAATTTATTGGGATTTTAATGTTTTTCTATTGTAAGCGTAATTTTTTATTCCAAATAACTATAAAATAAGATTCCGAAACTTATCAAACGAATCTTTATAATCGGTTCCCATTAGATTCTTATAATCCTCAACGAATTTTTCATATCCCTGCTTTGCCTGCCCTTTTTTCCCTAAGGTAAACAAGCAATTGACCTTTAGCTTTGCAGCCTCTTCGTCGATAGCATCATGGATCAAAATAACTTCAGAAATTTTTAACAATAGAACAGTGTCTTTTTTAATTTCAATACTGTGCGTCAAATGATTAAGTGTTTCGATGACTGAATTCGTGTAGGAACCTTTAAAACTGTCAAGCCATTCAATCTGCAAATTTGGTAACAACACACCTCTAGCTGCTATTTTTAAGAATTCATTGACAATGTCTTTATTTACTTCAGTAGATTTGTTTATTAAATTCATTAAGTAAATGACGCTTTTATAATCACAAAAAAATTCCTTCCCCAAAGAAATCGACCAATAACTGTTATTGCTGACAAGTTCAATATCCCCTACATTCTTCAGAAGTAACCTTAACTTGCTAAAATTTACATTCCGGTTGTTTCGGGCACTTTCACTATCTTTATCAAACCATAAAATATCTGCTAATTCCTGGGAAGAAATCCCATTCCCATTTTTAATTGTAAAGAGTAGAATCAAGGATAAAATCTGGCTAAGTGTTTGAGAAAAACTTCCTGTTATATCTCGACTATCTTTATCAATTATCTGAAAATAGCCCAATAGGTTAACTGACGAAGGCTTTAATTCCCTTTCAATCATTTCATATTTGAATTCGGGGTCGGTATTTTCGGACATATTATTGTTAAGAGAAATAGAATTGACTGACTTCTTCTTTTTCCTAAATATAGTATAGAGGGGAATAAAAGCAAATATGAATAAGCAGTAATACCAATTCCAGAATGATCCGGTTGTTTCTTTCTGAAGTATGTCTTTTTCTTGTAAAGGTGGATATGCAATGGAATAAACATTTACTTCAGAGCTGTTGTTTTTTGAAACTGCAGTCACAGCAATTAATCTGGCTGATTTAGGACAATAATACAAGTCACAGTATGATTCAGTATCATTGAATTTATAAGGTATGGTATCTCCCGTTATACTGAATTCGGGTTTATTAATGGAGAACTCGTTTAATTGAATCATCGACGAGTACCTGTTATTCGGATACGATAAGGTGTAAAATACACCTTTTTCTTTATTAACAACTAAAGAATTCCCGTTTGTGAAATGATCTTTTGGAACATTCAACTCCCAAATTTTCTTTATCTCCCGTGTTTTTAAATTGATCTTATACAAATCGTAATAATTCCGCGGATATTCTTCCTGATTTCCTGTTTTACTTCCGTAGCCTCCAAAATAGAATAACTCCCCATTTCCTGCATCGCCTAAACTTCCTAAATAACGGGGTGTGATAGCGGTTGAAATATCCTGAATCTTCCATTCTTTTGTTTTTAGAGGGTATTGCATCATTACACCCTTGTATTTATGGTAACCATAACCACCAATCGTCAGGAGAGTACTATCGGACTGATTAAAATACTTACTGTGATGCCAATAGTTTGTTAATATTTTTTGAGAACTCTCATTAGTCCACTTTCTTAGTTTGAAATCAAACAGTGATAAATTATTGTTTTCGAATGAATAGGAAATAAGATGGTGTGTCTTTTTATTAAAAACCAATTGATTGGATGAACAGTTGTATGCTTCCCCTTTGATGGCAGTAATAGAGTCAATTTGTCCGGATAAGGAATTATAAACAGTAATATACTTTCCTTTGACAATATACAATTGTTCAGTATCATCATTAAAAGCTAATTGTGGATTTGAGTATGGAAAAACGAAATGTGCTTTCTGCTGCCATTTAACATGACTGTCTATATTCCAACTTGAATTAATACATTCAGCCTTACTCTTTGAACATTCATCGTAGACTGCATTAGTGCTATGTTTCTCCAATTTCCAGTAACGATACAAATTTTTATCCCGATCAAAAATCTTAATATCCCTTATTGACATAGGGGGGACATCAGTTGTAGAAAACGCTGTATGTTGATTTCCTCCAAAATTAAGCTGAAAACTGCGTAATCGTTTTGATTCAAAGTGCTCTTTCTTCTTCAGATCACCTATTTGTAAAGTAACTTCATTCTTCCCGGGATCAATAGAAAAGACGACTTTCATCCAGGTGCCAATCTTAAAGGAGTTTATTTCAGATATCCGGGTATTTATTAAAGATTTAGTACCCGAAACTAATGAGAACAAATACTTATCCGATGACACATCCGACACCAAGTCAATGTTAATGCTGTCATTAGCTATGATCCGAAACACATAGCCGAAATTTTGGTCCTCTTTTCGTAATTGAATTTCAAATTGCAAAGTGAATCCTTTGGGAAACACCAACTGTTTTTGGGGGGTTAAATTCAAACCCGTCCTTTTATCTTGATCCACCTCAAAAGATCGAAAATAAAGCCCACGATTATATACTACCTCGGCCTTTCCGCACAAAGAAATAGTTAATAATATAGAGAGGGTTATATTCTTAAGGTTGAATTTCATAGTTCTATGGAAGTAATCAATCGCAAAAGTAGTAATTCTTTATGAATAGAACATATAATTAACAAATAAATAAAATACAAAAACTAATTAGAAAATAAACAATCAAAAAGTGATTCCATTTCCACGTTCATGGGGAATCATCTTGTTCTTGTTTGCTTTCATTGACT
Source organism: uncultured Bacteroidales bacterium (assembly GCA_903927945.1). Classification (GTDB taxonomy): domain Bacteria; phylum Bacteroidota; class Bacteroidia; order Bacteroidales; family Paludibacteraceae; genus Paludibacter. Next base: position 2,861 of record CAIYOZ010000019.1, read on the forward strand.
ATGAATGTCCCCCTTCGGGTACTCTTTACAAGTGAAAAACCCCTTATAATCAATAGATTGTAAGGGGTTTTTTATGTTTAGTATCATACAGAACGTTTCATTTAGCTAACGTAACGTTGAAAAATAAGATATCAATTTCTTTATATTTTTTCTTTCACCTCCTCGGCGGTATTTCGAGAGGAACGGCTGACAGTTTTTTTTACAGAGTTTGCCTGTTTTACTTCAAATCTCGGCACAGCTATTAGTTCAATACCCAAGGCTGATTCTATTCTGGAAATAGTCTCCAGGGTAAAATTTTCACTCCCCTTGACCCATTTGCTCACCTGTTGGGGTGACACATGGAGTCGTTCTGCTAACTCTTTTTGGCTGAGACTTTCTTCTCTTAATGTTTGAAGAATTTTTAGGGCCACTGATTGTGAACGTTCTATCCAAGGATGATTATCAATTCTCCATCTTACTTCCTCAAGCCAATTCGAAGGTTCATTGGATACTATTTTTGCTAATTTTTCTTTTAAGTTTTCAACTGCCATGTCTCAAAGTGTTTCTAAAAGTTCGTAATCATCTTCGTCTAATATTCCTGATTCCCGAAGATAGTTTTTTGCAATTTCAAGCTTCTGAAGTTCTATGAGTAACTCATTACTTTCTTGCATACTGTGTGTTAATTTAATACCGCCTCCTGTGATAACAAAAGTATTTGCGGCAATTCGAATGGCGTAAATTCGAAGCCATGATTTTCTTTTTATGCCTTTTAATTTAGTTCTTTGAAGTGGTGGAATATTTATTTCAGAATCATACAAAGGCTTAAAAATCGTCTGTAATGCATTTCCCTGATTACTTTTACCTTCAATTGCCTTTTTGTAGAGCAAATTTTCCAAACGATCAGCATCTTTCAAAGTTATTTCAGTGGCTTCATAAACTGACAAGTTACCAAAAAATCCATTAACTAAATATCGTTCGTTCTCATTAAAGAATGTCTGTAAATAATCCGGGTTATTCCAGCAATTCATTAAATATGAAAGCTCGTCTGTCTTTCTGTCATCGTATTGAAGTGAATACAAAGCGTTGATCTCAACTGTAAAGATACTGACTATTTTCATATATATCAACCTACGGGTTTATTTTACACTTCCATTTAATTATATTTACACAAACATCCGTTACAATTTAGCTCGTTAATTATTGAGTGTTTTGATTTATATTGATAATTTAATATTTACTATAACATTTTGGTTGTTAGAATGTTTAAAATAGTCATAATATTAAAAAGTCCCTTATAATCTTCAGATTGTAAGGGGCCTTCAGTTCTTATTCCTGTATTTCTATGCCTGGTACCTGGTCGAGACATCCGGTATCCCCACTCCTTCGTTAATGAGCTTATACAGACTGGTCCCGATGTGGAAGTCCCATCCTACCCGACAATCGTTGTAGCACTCGAGGGTGGGTACGAGGCCCAGGTGGGTCATGCTCACCCGGGTGAGGTCGTTCAGGGAGGTTACCTCCCAGATAATTTTGGTTCCTTTCCATTCTTTCTTGTCCTTGACCCAGTCCAGGAAACAATCTGTCACCAGCCACACGATGTGTTGGTCGGGGATCATTTCAATGATTTGAAAGGTGACGTACACCTCATCAAAATGAACTGTAAACTCATCATCCACCTTCTTCGAGCTGCCTTCAAAATCCGATGCCCACCAATCCTGCACTTCACCAATGGCTTCCAGTGCTTCCGTCACCGGTTCACTGGTGGTAAAGACGTATTTATAATCAAGTTTTTCCATACTATGCTGTTGTTAGGTTGTTCGCTTCATTTTTCCAGTTCCTATTTTTTAAACTGTCAAATGATCTGTTTCGTTAGGATGTTTTAAAACAAACTATTACAGTCTTTGTTCAAAAATAATGATCGATCTTCAAACCCATACTCTTTCTAATTTATGAGTCAACCCGAATGATTTCCCGGCATTTTAATACCTGATTTTCAATAGGGGCTGAATCTATAATGACCTGCAAACCTACCAGGATAGTTCGTGGATGCTTCGTGGTTGCTTCGTGGTTGGTTCGTGATTATAAATTAAATATTCTATAGATGTTAGATATTAGTCACATACATATTACATATCTATATAGATATGTAATGTATATACAATACATATGTAATATATATGTAACATCTATGTAACGTCTACGAAGCAACCACGAAGCAACCACGAAGCATCCACGAACGATCTTAGGACGATTGCAATACGAATCGTATCGTCTTTTTGGTTTTTGGAAAGTTTGAGACAACCTAAAACAAAAAAGAAGCAGGATTCTCATCCAGCTTCTTTCTGTTAAAAAGACAATTATAGTGAAAGTTAATTAAATTTGACGAGTTCTACCTCATGGATTTTTATCGTTGGTGGTCTTTTTCATTACCGCCCTGCTGTTGTTGAGGAGCCTGTTGTTGTCTCTGTTGTTGTTGAGGCTGTTGTCTTTGTTGTTGCTGTTGTTGAGGCTGTTGTCTTTGTTGCTGCTGTTGCTGAGCCTGCTGTTGTTGACGGTTTTGCTGTTGATCTTGCTGTTGCTGACGGTTCTGCTGTTGAGCTTGTTGTTGCTGTTGACGGTTTTGCTGTTGAGCTTGCTGTTGCTGACGGTTCTGTTGCTGAGCTTGTTGTTGCTGTTGACGGTTTTGCTGTTGATCTTGCTGTTGCTGACGGTTCTGTTGCTGAGCCTGCTGTTGCTGTTGACGGTTCTGCTGTTGAGCTTGCTGTTGTTGGCGGTTCTGTTGCTGAGCCTGCTGTTGCTGTTGACGGTTTTGCTGTTGAGCTTGCTGTTGCTGACGATTCTGTTGCTGAGCCTGCTGTTGTTGACGGTTTTGCTGTTGAGCTTGTTGTTGATGACCCTGTTGCTGACCCTGTTGTTGACGGTTTTGCTGACGGTTCTGTTGCTGAGCTTGTTGTTGTTTATTTTGTTGTTGAGCAGCCTGTTGTTGATGGTTTTGCTGCTGTTGTTGACGATTTTGTTGTTGAGCCTGTTGTTTACCCTGTTGCGCGGCTTGCGGTCTTCCATGTTCCTGTGTTTTATTCACAACATTAGTAGGACGGCCATTATTCACGGAAGCAAACTGGCTCCGGTTCTTGCTGGCTGACTGCTGATGCGTGGATTGCATGGAAGTGGATTGCATGTGTTTTTCACGCATGGCAACCTGTTCGTGGGAAGTAGGCCTAGACCGCATACCACCCGGTCCATTGAAGCTGGGCCTGCTGGTTGCACGGTTCACAGGAGCATACCTCCGATCGGCGTAGGTGTTATGCACGATGTTTCTATTTACGTTCATAACAGCGGTGTTGTATTCAAAGCGATTACCGTGCCATCTTCCACCATGGAAGCCTGAGCCCCCATAGCCATAGCCGTAGTCGACACCCCCATAATAACCAATGTTTCGTCCCCAGTATCCGTGGTGGAATCCATAATATCCACCCACGAAGCCCCAGTAACATGGAGTCCACAGGTAACCTTCCATAGGTGGTTCAACCCACTCACCAGGTACCCAGTAGTATTCGTCACCGTTCCAGGCCCAATAGCCGGGTGTCCAGAGATATCCATCGACCGGACAATAGGGTTGTTCATAATATGGCAAGGGTGGTGGCGAATGACGTACCCGAATGGAGATACCGACCCTGATACGTGCAGAAGAAGAGGTTGGAGTGGCAAACATGGCCAGCATGCAAAGAATTATGATCGAGAAAGTCCTGATTGTTTTCATACCCTTTTTATTATGATGATGAATGAATTTTAGAATATGCAAATTTACGGAGAGAGGAAACCTGAATTGTTACATAACTTCGGAAACAAGTTACATCATTCACACGTTTTTAGGAGCGAGGAATGAGAGGCAAGAGGTAAGAGTAGCAGTCGGTAGTCGGCAGTAAGAAGCAGGTAGTATGTAATTATTCAGTTAGTTACGTTTCTTTGGAATGAGGAGTGAGTGGCTATAGGTAAGAGGTAAGGAATACAGTCGGTAGTAAGTAAAAAAATCAGGACGTTACAATAAAAACACAATAGTTAGAGGTAAGAGGCAAGGAAAGAAGAAAAGCATACAGGTTGATTAAATAGAAATGATCATGAAATGAGAAATTCTAAAAAAACAGAGGAGTATGATTTAAATCATACTCCTCTGGTATATTATGAAAAAAGAATCATCTAATTAGCGTTCATGCTCTTTGTTGTTCCCCCCTGATTGCTGATGTTGTTGAGGAGACTGCTGACGAGGTGCCATTTGCGGTCTTTGTTGATGCTGTTGAGGGGCTTGTTGACGCGGAGCCATCTGTTCGCGTTGCTGATGTTGTTGAGGTGCCTGTTGACGCGGAGCCTGGTATTGACGGGGAGCAGATTGTTCATGCTGTGATGGCGATCTCACGGGTCGTACCTCCTGAGATGGATGGGTCTGTTGACGATTCATTTCATTTCGCACAGGCCGTTGATTTGCCGGACGGTTACTTTCCTGTTGACCCTGACGGTTTACAGGGCGGTTGCCTTCAACATTCGTGGGACGATTTCCCTGACCAGTATTCCTGTTGACCTGTTGCCTTACGCCACGTCCTCCAGTAGGATTCATGACTGTGGTAGCTGGACGCCCTTTGTTCACGGATGAAAATTGATTCCTGTCGCGGCTGAACTGCCGTTGGTGATTATTCTGCAGTGAAGTAGGCTGGATATGCCTTTCGCGCATGGCAACCCGTTCCTGTTCATTTGGCCTGGATCGTACACCACCCGGTCCGTTAAAGCTGGCATGGTTTTCCGACCTGAAACGGTTGGCACCAGGATCATGATAGACATTATGCACCCGATTCCGGTTCACGTTCATAACCGCTGTATTATATTCGAAGTGGTTACCATGCCACCGACCGCCGTGGAAGCCCGAACCAAAGTAGCCATAGCCATAGTTTACACCGCCGTAATAACCTACGCTCCGACCCCAATATCCCCGATGAAATATATAAAGTCCATTATCGTAACCCCAATAACACGGAGTCCAGAGATATCCGTACCTGGGTGGTTCTATCCATTCGCCCGGTACCCAGTAATATTCATCCCCATTCCATGCCCAGTAACCGGGCACCCAAAGGTAACCATCCCCCGGACATAATGGTTGTTCGTATACCGGCAAGGGTGGCGGAACAACGTGTACCCTGACACCAATACCGACCGTGACCTGGGCAGTCACCACAGATGGATTTATACTCAGGGCCAATACGCAAAGAAGAATCAGTGATAAACTTTTAATCGTTTTCATGGGTATATTATTTAGTGAAACATGCATTTAAAAACTCTATCAAATTAACAGATATTTGATACTAAAAGTTTGAGGGAGTAACTACAAAAGAAATGCCATTCTTTTGAACATTTAAAAATAAGGGAATAAGGGTAGAGTTTCAACACAGGAGCGTATCGGCTATTATTTTAAAATGATTATCCGCAATTCACACAGTTATCAATTTTGTCTTGGCGATAAGGGATATGATTAAAATCTGATTTATATTTTGCTGTAACTACCAATAACCTGTCAAAAGGATCCAGCGGGA
>CAIYOZ010000020.1 GCA_903927945.1 uncultured Bacteroidales bacterium
GGTTCGAATCCCTCAACGCCCACCCGAAATTACAAGGTCGAACATTCATTTGTATGACCTTTTTTATTTTTGGTTGATTAGTTAATTAAGTTGATTGGTTAATTGGTTAATTAGGTTGATTAGGTCAATTAGTTGATTGAATCACTGGAACTCCAAACTCTTCAAACCCTTCAAACTCTCCATACTCTTCAAACTCTTCAACACGAAACGCGACACGCGAAACACAGAACTCTTCAAACTCTTTTCAACCAATTAACTAATCAACCAATTAACCGGTTAGCTCCTTCCAATTAAAATCCGTACCTTTGCGCCCAACATATTTGCACCCGCAGGCCGCCTTTGAGAAAAGGCGTACTGAATCAAAATGAATGGAATGTAAATATCTAACTTATTAGATATAAAAAGCAATGGGAAATATTGTAGCAATTGTGGGTCGCCCGAACGTGGGTAAATCGACCCTTTTCAACCGGCTCACGAACAGTCGTCGAGCCATAGTGAATGAAGAAGCCGGAACTACCCGCGACCGCCAGTATGGCAAATGCGAATGGGACGGCCGTGAATTTTCGGTGATTGATACAGGAGGTTGGGTAGTAAACTCTTCCGACATCTTCGAAGGTGAAATCAAACGCCATGTCAGCCTGGCCATTGAAGAAGCGGATGTGATCATGTTTATGGTCGATATTCAGAACGGCATCACCGACTATGACCTGGAAGTGGCACAAATCCTTCGGAAACAAACCAAACCGATCATTCTGGTATCCAACAAAGCCGATACCTTTGAATGGCAATTTCAGGCTGCCGAGTTCTATAAACTGGGACTGGGCGAACCACAGATCATCTCTGCGATCAACGGACTTGGTTCAGGCGATTTGCTCGACCTGCTCCTCACCCACTTCAACCCCGATGTAAAGGAAGATATTGAAACCGACCTGCCACGTTTTGCAGTAGTGGGCCGTCCAAATGCAGGGAAATCATCCATGATTAATGCATTTATCGGTGAAGACCGCACCATTGTTACTGATATCCCGGGAACCACCCGCGACTCGATTTATACCCGTTTCAATAAGTTCGGACATGATTTCTACCTGGTAGATACTGCCGGTATCCGTAAGAAAGCCAAAGTAAGCGAGGATTTGGAATACTATTCGGTAGTGCGTTCCATTCGTGCCATTGAAAATTGCGATGTTTGTATCCTGATGATTGATGCCACCCGTGGTATTGAAAGCCAGGACTTGAATATCTTTTCACTGATCCAGAAGAACAAGAAAGGATTTATTGTAGTGATCAATAAATGGGATTTGATTGAGAACAAAGAATCGAATGATATCAAGGAATACGAAAAGGCTATTCGGGAGCGTTTATCCCCTTTTGTCGATTTCCCGATTATATTCACCTCAGTCATCACCAAACAACGTATTTTGAAAGTACTGGAAACTGCCGTGGAAGTTTGTGAGAACAAGAAGCGTAAAGTAGCCACTGCCAAGCTGAATGAATACATGTTGCCGTTGATCGAGAATTACCCGCCACCGGCATTGAAAGGAAAGTATATCAAGATTAAATATGTGACACAGTTGCCTAGTACGCAAATACCCACATTTTTATTCTTTGCCAATTTACCGCAGTATGTAAAAGATCCATATCGCCGCTTTCTTGAAAATAAGATCCGTGCTAAATATGAATTTACCGGTACCCCTATCCAGATATTTATCCGTCAAAAATAAAGCGTCTCGATATTCAACCATAAAAAAAGCAGCAGAAATAATTCTGCTGCTTTTTTTATGTTGTTTATTTCTCCGATTTAAAATCCACTGTACACCACGTTAAGCCTAAGCGGTGAAACAGCATGTTTACCACTACGAATGGTTACAGCGCTCAACTGGTAATCCTGTTTCACCCGGGTGACCACACTGCTTGAATTAAAAGTCACCTGAACCGGCACCAACAGCATTTTCACATCCGCAGGTATTGTCAGGTTTGTCGTCGCAATTTTCAATTCGTTTGCCACAAGCTTTGCCACACTGTACGAATAATAATCCTCATACACAGTTGTCGATCCTTTAACCAGGGCAACAGTATGCTGGCCTAACACCGCACACGTATCAGAAGGCAATTCGTCATTATTGAAGAAACGTTGGTAGGCCTCTTCTTTAATCAGGAGCATATATTTGGTGGTAGGAGCCGATGCTGTATCCACATCAATGTGAGTAGCTTCCACTTTTATCGTAGCACTGTTCAACTGAAGTTTCTTACCGGCAATTCCCAATTCCATGTGTTGTTGGATTTTATTCAAAGGGATCGTGACACGTGTATTCATATTGGCAGGCGAAGCAATATAATTCAAACTATCACCGGGTGGTACAATGCTGTTTCTATCCGGATGCTGGATACGGTTTGCCTGACGGACTTCACCATTCGCCGGGAAGAATATACTGTTTTTTACAGTGACAGTCGAGTCTCCCCCAAGTACATTCTTGGTGGTGTAGTTATAATGATAGAAATATCGTAAGTTCACCTCGTCGATATTCAGTAAAGACGCCGCCCCGTAGTTGGCAGTAATATATAGCCCCTGGAAATAGGTCAGGAAATCTTTTGTAGCTGGAAATCCTGAGGTTTTATACGTATTGAAAAGATTCTGTACAAATGAAGTTGGCATCTGAAAAACTATGGCAGTTGTATCTGCACGTTTTACTCCCGCGTCCTTAGCTGTAAAAATACGTTCTCCCAGCTTAACCGATTGATCGGTGTATGCAGAAGGATCGATGTTGGACGTTAAATTGGCAGTATAGTTAAATGGAAGACCCTTGTTAAGTTGGTATATATTCACATCCAACGAGCCAAATTTATCACCAAACCACGTACGGTACAACAGCTCGATCCTGGCTGAATCGGGTACCGAAAGCGGTGGAAAATGAAACCCAACAGGACAATTCACCTGAGCCAGTATCTCAGCCTTGGTCGAACCAAACTTGGTATCGTAATAGTTACCCAACAAAAATGAATCGGGTATGGAGGTAATAAAGTCAACAGGTACATTTTCAGACATCAAGTGAAACGTATCGGTTCCAATCTTAATCTGATCTGAGGTGGGTTGAATACCGGAACCAATGTCAGTGAGGTTATCCTTACAGGAAAACACAAATAACGACACAAGAAAAAGCAGAATGAATGGGTAAGATTTCATGTAAAATGAAAAAAAGTTTGACTAAATTGAGAGTTAAATAATCACATATCACTTAAATAGCAACCTAAAGGCTATCATAAAATTGCACATACGCATCAGCATAATCTTCTTCGTTCTGAAAAGGTAAAAACTTCACCTTCTTAGATTGAATATATTGAAGCACATCTTCGTTTACGATCGGGCTCGATTGAATCACGGCATCCGAATAATCGATAGCCAGTTTCGAAAGGGCCAAAAAATCGATCACTTTGTCCTTCACCTGAACCACATGCCTTTTTTCAATCCCTTCCAGCAAAAGCCTTTCAGCAAATAAACTTCGGAATGGTTTTTTAAAATCATCATTAAAAATGGAATACACCACTTTCGAATGTTTAAAAAACGGATCGTCATTAAATGCTTTCTTTATGTATAATGGAGCCAACGCAGTCATCCACCCCTGGCAATGAATCACATCGGGTGTCCAACGCAATTTCTTCACCGTTTCCATCACTCCCCTGACAAAGAAAATTGTCCGTTCGTCATTATCCTCATATTCTTCACCATTTTCGTCCGAAACCGTATTCTTCCGGTGAAAATAATCATCATTGTCGATAAAGTAAACCTGCATCCGGGCCGATTGTATCGAGGCAACTTTAATGATCAACGGGTGATCGGTATCGTCAATGATTAAGTTCATGCCCGACAGGCGGATAACTTCATGAAGTTGATTTCTGCGTTCGTTCACAGCACCGAATTTCGGCATAAAGGTCCGCGTTTCTCGTCCGCGGTCTTGTACTGCCTGTGGCAAATACCTCCCCATGTTCGACAATTCGGATTCCGGTAAATATGGAAATATCTCTTGTGAAATATACAAAACCTTTGTAATTTTTTTCATGCGCTTCTAATCCGATGGGTATGGGAGTATTATTCGGATTGCAAAGATATATAAAAAAAATCGGATATAAACAAGACGTCAACGCACAAATGTTAAGCCTACAGGCAATAAAAAGTACATTTGCAAAAAGCATTTTCGAATTAAAATCTTCTATCCGACACACAGTCAAATGTTTAATGAATTACGCCACGAAAGGTATTTATTTTAAGCTGCTTTCTATTTATAAAAGTTTAACCAAGAAAACTTTAGTGGTTTTCCTTGATCATTTAAATGCAAAACACGGAATAAAGAACCTGATGATTTCAATAAATGGTACTATTGGTTTTGCTGTTTAACAAGTCTGTATTTCAATGTATAACAGATATACCTTTGTTTTATGTTTAAAGGGGAGTTAGTGAGAGTTCTAAGGGGGTTGCCTGAGGGTTGAAAGGGTTCCATCCCTCGCAACCCCCTCGCAACCCCCTCGCAACTCCCTCGCAACTCCCTCGCAACATAGGACAAACTAACTCGAAACTAAGAGCGAATCATAGTGGGAGGAAATAGCTAAACAGGAATTTAAATAATGCCTTCAACCCGGAAATTCATGATTCCACCGGACATAGTGTTAAACCTGATATAATTTCCAGAGGCGTAATGAAATAATTAATACTCAAATCAAAAACAATGTTCACCCCTTTATTTTCATGAATCATAAAAGGGAAAAGAGTGGAATGGAATTTGTAGGTCAGTGCATATAAGAACCTTATCATCATTGTTGGTGGACGATTAATATCAATATTTTTGATAAAAAGTATTACGATATATTTAAGACCCTATTAATGTGTTATAATTGAATGATTATACAAAATAGTTTTATTACTTTTGCTCGCAATTTTTATGAATTTCGAACAAACTCATCCCCGGAAATTCAGGTCTAACATAAGATATGAAAATAATCAAATCAAAAAAGGAGCTTCAATCAGAGATCGGAATTCTGAAAGCATCCGGTAAATCCATTGGATTTGTACCCACCATGGGTGCCTTGCATACCGGTCATAAATCACTGGTAGAAAGATGTGCAGCCGAAAACAACGTATGTGTGGTGAGTATCTTTGTGAACCCTACACAGTTCAACAATACGGAAGACCTGGAAAAGTATCCACGCAACCTGGATCAGGATGCTGAATTACTTGAAAGTATCGGTTGTCAGGTAGTTTTTGCTCCTGAGTCAAATGAAATGTATGAACCTCAGGAATTAACCGCTCCGTTTGATTTTGATTTTGGCCAGTTGGACAAAGTCATGGAAGGGAAGTATCGTCCGGGGCATTTTAACGGGGTGGTTCAGGTGGTGAGCAAGTTGATCCAACTGGTACAACCGGACAAAGCCTATTTTGGTGAAAAAGATTTCCAGCAACTGGCCATCATTCACCGCATGGTGAAGTTAATGGATTTAAAGGTAGAAATCGTTGATTGCCCCATCGTACGGGAACCATCCGGACTGGCCATGAGCAGCCGGAATGCACGATTAAGCGAGGCTGATCGCAAAAAAGCGGAAGAAATATACAAAGTTCTCTCTGAAAGTCGTAACTTTGCAGCGCTTTTATCACCGATTGAATTAACTCAATGGGTGGAAGAGCTAATCGATTTGGTACCGGGACTGGAAGTGGAATATTACGAAATTGTAAACACTTCGACCCTTCAAACCGTTTATTCATGGTCGGAACCATCTGTAGGTTGTATTGCAGTATATTGTGGAGACGTGAGATTGATTGATAATATCAGATACAACACCATTGATAATTAAACATTGGCAATTGAAAAAGAAAAGTTTATGTTAGTACACATTGTAAAATCGAAAATTCACAGGGTTACAGTCACTGAGGCAAACCTGAATTATATAGGAAGCATTACCATTGACGAAGATTTGATGGATGCAGCCAATGTGATTGCAAACGAAAAAGTGAGCATTGTAAATAATAATAATGGCGAACGATTCGAAACGTACGTCATCACCGGCGAACGCGGATCAGGGGTTATCTGCCTGAATGGCGCAGCATCGCGGAAGGCTCAACCGGGTGATATCATCATCATCATGGCCTATGCGATGATGGAAATGGAAGAAGCCCGTGTCTTCAAACCAGCTATCATATTCCCCGATACAAAAACCAACAAACTGATTTAAAATATCTATAAGTCAAAAGCTGCAGGGTTTTTGTCATTACCGGTTGAATAAAAATAAATGAAAGTCGTCATCATCAAATACAATGCGGGAAATATCCGTTCGGTACTTTTTGCCCTGGAACGCATCGGAGTGAATGCTATCGTAACTGATGATCCTGACGAAATACGATCGGCCGACAGGGTTATCTTTCCGGGTGTAGGCGAAGCTTCCTCGGCCATGAAATACCTGAGACAAAACGGCCTGGATACGTTAATATGCTCGCTGACCCAACCGGTATTAGGCATTTGCCTGGGCATGCAGTTGATGTGTGCGCATTCTGAAGAGAATAATACAAAGTGTCTGGGGATATTTGACCAACAGGTAAAACTCTTTCCGCAGGATGGGTTCAAGATTCCTCAGATTGGTTGGAATAATATCACAAATTTAAAATCAGCCATTTTTCAAGATGTGGACGAAAATGCCTATATGTATTTCGTGCATAGTTATTATGTGGAAAAATGCGATAACGCCATTGCCCTGACGAATTATGTGGCCGAATACAGCTCGGCAGTTCAGAAAAACAACTTTTATGCCGTTCAGTTTCACCCTGAAAAATCGGGAGAGGCAGGACAAAAGATACTGGAGAACTTCATTTTCAACCTCCACGATTAAACTCAACTAGTATAAATCCCTTTCACAAAAGAGTCACGCTAACTATCCAATCATGACATTTGAAGTACAACATTCCGATCCAAATTCAAATGCCCGGACTGGAATCATCACCACAGACCATGGCGAAATAGAAACACCGATTTTTATGCCCGTAGGTACGGTAGCCTCTGTGAAAGCGGTTCACTTCCATGAGTTGAAAGACGATATCAAGGCTCAAATCATACTTGGAAACACCTATCATTTGTTTATGCGTCCCGGGGTAGACACCCTTGAACGTGCCGGAGGATTGCACAAATTTAATGGTTGGGACCGTCCGATATTGACTGACAGCGGGGGATACCAGGTTTTTTCGATGTCAGCAAACAGAAAACTCAAAGAAGAGGGAGCTACTTTCCGCTCGCATATCGATGGAAGCAAACATCTCTTTACACCCGAAAACGTGGTGGAGATACAACGAACCATCGGAGCCGACATCATCATGGCATTCGACGAATGTACTCCAGGAACAGCCGATTTTGAGTATGCCAAAAAATCCATGGAGCTCACCCACCGGTGGCTTGACAGGGGTCTTACCCATTTTGACAAAACAGAACCTAAATACGGATACTCTCAAACTTATTTCCCGATAGTACAGGGTTGCGTTTATCCTGAATTACGCAGGCAATCGGCGGAGTTTATAGCTTCCCAGGAACGGGAAGGGAATGCCATCGGGGGATTGGCAGTGGGCGAACCTATTGAGAAGATGTACGAGATGATTGAAATCGTCAACGAGATACTACCGAAAGACAAACCCCGTTACTTAATGGGTGTGGGGACCCCGCAGAACATCCTGGAAGGGATCGAACGGGGGATAGACATGTTCGACTGTGTGATGCCTACCCGTAATGGCCGTAATGGCATGCTATTCACGTCACAGGGCATCATAAACATGCGGAATGAGAAGTGGAAAAATGATTTTTCACCCCTCGATGAATTTGGGACTTCCTATGTCGATAGTTCCTATACGAAAGCCTATTTGAGGCACCTCTTCATAAGCAAGGAACTATTGGCCATGCAGATTGCCTCTATTCATAACCTGGCATTTTACCTGTGGCTGGTGGGAGAAGCACGGAAACACATTCAGGCAGGTGATTTCACCCACTGGAAAAAAGGAATGGTGGAACAGGTCGGGAGGAGATTGTAGATTGGTTGATTGGTTAATTAAGTTGATTAAGTTGATTGGTTATTAAGTTATTAAGTTATTTGGTTATTTGGTTATTTGGTTATTAAATTCGAGAGTTTGAAAAGTTCTATATGAAAATTGATTATCACACATTTGGATTAAAACGAATTGATACGTATATCATTAAGAAGTTTTTGGGGACCTATTTCTTCTCCATTTTACTTATCTTGAGTATATCTGTTGTTTTCGATTTAACTGAAAAACTGGACAATTTCGTAGAACATAATGCCCCGTTAAAGGAAATAATCTTTGATTATTATCTGAATTTCATTCCCTATTATATGAATATGTTCAGTCCGCTGTTCACATTCATTGCCGTTATTTTCATTACTTCAAAAATGGCAAGCAATACCGAAATCATTGCCATATTGTCCAGTGGGGTTAGCTTTAGAAGACTCATGGTTCCTTACTTGCTATCAGCATTGGTGATTGCCTGCATATCATTTACCATTGGTGGATTTATCATCCCTCATGGCAATAAAATAATGCTTGGTTTTGAAGACAAATATGTTCGTAAAATCAAGCAGGACAATGCGCGCAATATACAAATGGAAGTTGAAAAAGGGGTGATCATGTACATCGAGCGGTATGAAGTGACGAACAACACAGGTTATAGATTTTCGCTTGAAAAGTTTGACGGAAAGAAGCTGGTATCCAGGTTGACTGCCGAAACCATCACATGGGATTCAGCTTATACCTGGAAGATAACCAATTATCTAAGACGGGATTTCAATGGGATGCGCGAAAGCATTACCAAAGGAATCAGCAAGGATACGGTCATAAAGGTTCAGCCCGAAGAACTGTTCATCAGTTCGGCGGAGGCTCCCCAGTTGAGTAATGCCCAGTTAAGCAGCTACCTGAAAAAACAAAGAAAACGGGGAGTTGGAAACATCCAGGGTTTCGAAGATGAATACTATAAACGTTACTCCATGCCCCTGGCTGCGTTTATCATGACATTGATCGGGGTTTCCCTTTCATCCCGAAAAGTACGGGGAGGCATGGGACTTCACCTGGGTGTGGGACTTGCCTTAAGTTCTATCTATATACTCTTTTCCACCATGTCCACCTCATTTTCGGTCAGTGGTGCCATGTCAGCATTCAACGCTGTTTGGCTGCCCAATGTGGTGTTCATTTTGATAGGGATTTATCTGTATCAGACGGCACCGAAATAAGAGGCAAGGAGTAAGAGGTAAGGAATGAGGAACGAGAGGAGAAAAAAGAAGTCAAAAGATTAATAATAAAAGGTTGTCTGAATCATCAGGCAACCTTTCTTATTTATGATAGCATTCGGGATCAATCAATAAATCATACTCTTTTTATAAATCAACGTAGTGGTATGTTCAACTGATTAAACGGTTTCACTCTGAATGAAATACTAGCAGAAGGAATTGCTTCATCTTTCCCCCAATTGCGATAGATTAACCATGGTTTATCAATGTCCTTTAATATAAGTTTTGAAATTCGAATCTCACCTGACCCCGAAATTTGTTGATGAACTGCTATATTTTCGGGATGAGCTAAATCCAACAATATGATAAATGCAATCATTGGCGCTTTGATTTCTTTCGATGGACGAATAATGATTTCGACAGAATCGTCTTTATCAATAGGTTTTTGAGGATAAAATGCATTCTCTTTATAAATAGTTTCTTGTTTTGCTATCGTAGGAATCGATTCGGAATTATACTTGTTGGACAATTCACTTAATCCGTTTTTATTGCGAATGTAAAGCTGATAACTCCCAATTCTGAACGATAAGAATTCGCTCATATTATAGCCCAGTCCTGAGATGATTGAATCACCCTTATCACGAAGCAAAGGAAACATCACAAACATATTAACTGTTGATTTATCAGCAATATGTTTAAAGTGCATTTCGTCACCACCCATGGTCCAAGGGAAATCATGAATCAAACCTTGACCAAAAGCATCAGGATTAATAGGTAAAACAGGATATGTATACATTTTTGTAAGACCAGAAGTACCACCTAAATACCTCCTGAATGAAATAATTCGTTCAAAATCGGTCACCGGATCAACAATAAAAACTATTTCCTGGTTTAGGTGAGCATTCTCAGCAATCATTGATAAAACCGTATTCACTTCTTTTCCGTCTTTTGTAAATTGAGTTGCCTCCCTTGAAACAATAAATAGTCTTGGAATTATTAATGCCAGAATCAAAATGAACTCAAATAAAAAGAAATATGAAAAGCCTTTTTTTGTAAGTCTTGGATAAATTACTTCTTTTAAATTATTGAATGAAAAAACAAGCATAAGTGCCCATGCCAGCATTCCGGGAAGAAAATAACGTTCAAACATACCTGATTTTGCATAAAGTAATGTTTGGGGGATAACAATAGTAATCGAAATTAAAAGAATCAGAATATGATTTGTTAAAGCTTTCTTTTTATCAACGCCCCATAGATACGTTAAAAACCCAGAAATGCAAAAAACAACTATACTTACTATACCTATGCATCCTTCCGAAAAAAGTGTATTAAATGTTTTAAAGTAGGCAGATGGATTCACCCCTTTGATACCGGCATATCCAAGGCTTTCTGTTTGCACTTTCAAAAGAATGAAAACAACTGAGGCCAAAAAAATAAATAACAAAAAAATTATTTCCGGTAAATGTTTCTTTAATATTGAATACCAACTTTTATTTTCTGATTCGATCTTTTCAAGACTAAGAAATCCAAGTATAATTGCCGGAGAAAGCAGCAGGAAACTTTCTTTACTTAACATCATTAAAACAGTTGATATACAAAATAGAGTACGGAAAAGATGGTTCCATTTCTTACTCTTAATGGCATAAACCATAAAAATTAAAGAAAGAGAAAAATACCACATACCGATGGATTCATTTGGTCCAAGGCGCCACCAGATTGCCGACTGAACCCCTGTTAAAGCAATAAGAGGAAAGGATAGAGCTTCAAAGAGTCGAAAACCGATTTTTCGAAGCGACAGAAACAGGAAGAATGCGATAAAAAGAATCAGAAGAGTGTGGTATAGAGAAATTGTAAAAAAGTTACCGTGCAGTGTAGTGTATACCAATACATTGTCGATCATGTACATAGGTCTAAAACGACCGCCCATGTCATTCATAACCCACTTGGACATAACCTGAAAAACACTGCCATTTGCATCCGATAAGTCTTTATTCATCTGAACAACCTCATGGTTATCTACAAAATGGAAACCTGAGGATATTGTACCATGCAAATTCAGAAACGAAAATAAAATAAATGCAATTGAAAAAAAGACAATTACCCGCAATTTAAACTCTTTATTCATAGTCGAAAATTTAAATAGATATTAATAATTATGTAGAATGAAGTTATATGAATAACCCATGCCCGCAATCGGTTGGGGGTATCAAGGTATTGTTTCTATTCGCCACAAGCGTTTAAGAATTTACCCATAGTGATTAAAAAGGAATTGATTATACAATTATAATTGCATTTACCAATTTTCTTCTTTCTCAACAATATATTCGGGTCTGTCCTTTATTTCATCAAAGAGAATTCCGATATATTGTCCCAATACGCCGACTGTGAGCAACTGCACACCGCCAAAGAAGATCACCAGTATGATAATGGAACTCCAGCCAGATTCGGCATGGGTATAACCAATAATTTCCCCTAAAAATGTCCAAATAGCAAATAAAATCCCAATCAATACAGTAATAAATCCCAATGTGGTTGCCAGTTTCAATGGCTTTTTAGAAAAGTAAAGCATCGCAGTTGCAGCAAACTGAATCATTTTGCTCAAAGGATATTTTGTTTCTCCTGCAAAACGGGCTTCACGCTTGTACGTAAAAGGAACTTGCTTAAAGCCTATCCAACTGATAATACCCCGGATATATTTCCCTTTTTCCCTAAACTTTTTAAATTCAGCCATAACCTGCTTATCAATCAGCCTGAAATCACCTGTATCCAGTGGGAAATTAACTTCAGACAGGTAATTCATAGATCGATAAAACAATCGGGCTGAAAGTTTCTTAAAGAAACTTTCACCTTGTCGCTTTTCACGAACACAATATACCACATTGGCATTTTCACGTTTTAAGGTTTCAATTAATTGAGGGATAAGTTCAGGTGGATCCTGCAAGTCGGAATCGATGATTACTGCCATATCACTGGTACAATAATGAATTCCGGCTGTTACAGCAGGTTGATGGCCGAAGTTACGTGAGAAATGCAATACTTTCACATTTTTGTTTTGTGAAGCTATTTCGCTTAGCATTTCAGCAGTGCGGTCCTTACTGCCATCATTGATAAAAATAATTTCAGAATCAATGGACGGCATGCTATCTAATACTTTTTTTAATCTTCCATATGATTCGGCAATAACGGCTTCTTCATTATAACAAGGGACAATGACACTTAGTGTTTCCATTAGATTTTACTTTAGACAGGGTTTATGAATGAAGATATTTTTTTGTATAATTGATATATTTATTAGCAGTTTTACAAAAGGACAAAAAAAAATCAATGTGATATTGATTTTTTTTAATGTCTTTGTAGGACTAAGTTATCTTTCAGTATATTGTTTTTCGTAGTACTTCTGATAGTCGCCGTTAATGATATTATCCATCCATTCCTGGTTAGCAAGATACCAATCAACCGTCTTCTCAAGGCCTTCCTCGAATTGAAGAGAAGGTTTCCAGCCTAATTCACGCTGGAGCTTACTAGAGTCGATTGCATAACGCAAGTCATGACCAGCACGATCTTTTACATAGGTGATTAATTTTGCAGATTCACCGGGTGTACGGTTTAATTTCTTATCCATGATTTTACATAATTCATGAATCAGGTCAATGTTTGTCCACTCATTGTTTCCTCCGATATTGTAGGTTTCACCAATCACTCCCTTGTGGAAAATAGTATCGATAGCCCGGGCATGATCGTTTACCCATAACCAGTCGCGGACATTCTCACCTTTCCCGTAAATGGGGATAGGTTTGTTGTGTTTTATGTTGTTGATGGAAAGAGGTATCAGTTTTTCCGGAAAATGATTGGCTCCATAATTGTTTGAGCAATTGGAAACTACCACCGGCAACCCATAAGTATGATAAAATGCACGGACAAAATGATCGGAACTGGCTTTTGCTGCAGAGTAAGGGCTACGTGGGTCATAAGCGGTTTCTTCGGTAAAGAATCCGGTTTCACCTAACGAACCATAAACCTCATCGGTGGAGATATGATAAAAGCGTTTTCCTTCCATATTACCTTTCCAGGATTCTTTGGCAACATTCAACAGGTTGGCGGTTCCAAAAACATTGGTATGAATGAATGCAAACGGATCAGTGATGGATCGATCGACATGCGATTCAGCGGCTAAATGAACTACCCCATCGAATTGATAGGTAGCGAACAATTCAGGAATAAATTTCTCATCGGTGATATCACCTTTTACAAAAGTGTAGTTTGTAGCATCAGCCACGTCCTTTAGGTTTTCAAGATTACCTGCATACGTTAAGGCGTCCAGATTAACAATATGATAATCCGGATATTTAGTCACAAATAACCGAACTACATGTGAACCGATAAAGCCGGCACCACCCGTTATTAAGATCGTTTTTTTCATTATATCTCTTATTTTTTTTGAGGTAGGGCAAAGATACGTCGATTTGTTGAGTTGAACAACTTGTTGAAAACTTTTTGGTTGAAAATAATTGTATGTGATTCCTTTCAACTACTTTTGCGATGTGGAAAAATTCTGTCAACATATAGAAAAACTTTTAGCACAACACGATTACGTGGTGGTGCCTGGTTTAGGTGGGTTTGTCGTACAAATGCAATCGGCTGAATTATTGACTGATAGCATCACTCCTCCCCTCTCCACCATTGGTTTTAATCCGCTTATGCATCATGCCGACGGTTTATTGGCCATTGAAATAGCCCGATCGGAACAGATCAGCTACCGGAAAGCCATGGAATACATTGAATCGGAAGTGGAAAACATTAAATCAAACCTGGATAAATCAGGAAATATCCCGGTTGGAAATTTGGGCACCTTTTATCAACAGGCACCCGGGAACTTGTTTTTTTCACCTGAAGTCACAGTCGGATTCTTACCACAGAATTTCGAATTAACCCATCTGTATTTTTCTCAACGGAATAAGTTGCGAAAAGATGAAAAGCCAAGAATAACCTTGACGCTACCTTCAACACGGGTATTCAAATATGCTTCAGTAGCCTGCCTGATTGCCGGATTATTCTTAGTATCACCAAAACTGAGTGACATGCGACAACCGGACAGTGCTGATATAGCCTCTTCTGCTTTTTATAATTTCTCACAAAAGGCGGTTATAGCGCAAGCGGTTAAAGACACAGAAAAAAAATCCGAATCAATTGTTCAGGATGTTGAGCCTGCTAATTATCACGTGATTGTGGCCAGCCTGCCAACTCAGGAAGCTGCAGAGGATTTCTGTAAGGAATTAATCGGATCAAATTTCCATGCTGCCCACGTATTACCTCCCTCTAAAACCTACAGGATTGCTATCCAATCATTTTCCGACAAGGATGAAGCAATTCAGTTCATGGAACATCTCAGGAAATCAGACACTCGGTTTACAACTGCCTGGGTTTATTGCAACGATTAACGGTTAACGATTAGTGATTAACGATAAATTGTTTTATTTTAAGTAACTAATCTGTAAAAAATGTTGGTGTTCAAACTAATTAATATTAGTCCGCATATAGTAATGATTAATAGGTTAATCATTAATTGATAAATATCAATAGTTCGTTTACAAATTTGTATCAC
>CAIYOZ010000021.1 GCA_903927945.1 uncultured Bacteroidales bacterium
ATAGTATAGACATTTAACCATGCGCATCAAGTCTTTACGTTAGAAACTCTAATTACATAATAGTTATTTTTAAAATGACAACTTTTGGCTCAGACAATTTAAAAGTCAGTAAAATTGTTAATCTTTCAGTTGATTATTATTCTTTCTCAAAAATACATTGTATTTTTAAGCCTCCTTTATTTAATATGTTGTAATATGAAAACCACCGATGTTTTTTGTGAAGTAACTTCTCTCTCCAGTGAAGATTGTTTCTTAATTTTTAATCGAATAAAAGATACATTTCAATACCCTATTCATGTTCATTCAGAATTTGAACTCAACTTTATTGAAAATGCGAAAGGTGCCCACCGTATTGTGGGAGATTCTATAGAGGAAATTGACAATTTGGAATTATGTTTGATCGCAAATGAAAAATTGGAACATGGATGGGTGAATGCCGATTGCATCTCAACTCAAATTCACGAAATTACTATTCAATTCCATTGTGACTTATTCCTTGGAAGTTTATTGAATAAAAAGCAATTTCACAGTTTGTCGGTCATGTTTGAAAATGCAAAAAAAGGAATTGTTTTTTCCCAACCTATTACATTGAAAATTAAAGATAAATTAGAATCTTTATTTACAAATACAAATGAATTCTATTCTGTCATTGAGTTGATAAATATTTTATATGAGCTCTCACTTGATGAAGATTCACGTATGCTCTGCAACAGCAGCTTTATCAACGATAGCGATTCATCGGAAAGCCGCAGGATACAAAAAGTAATTGATTATTTAGAATCCAACTATCAGAAAGAAGTAAGTCTGATAGATGTATCCAAACATGTAGATATGACCGAAGTTTCGTTTAGTCGGTTTATGAAAAAGCGAACTGGAAAAAACTTTATTGAATACTTAAATGATGTCAGGTTAGGATTTGCATCGCGTTTGTTAGTGAATACCAATAAATATGTAGCTGAGATTGCTTTCGAATGTGGCTTCGATAATTTATCAAATTTCAACCGCCTTTATAAAAAACGGAAGGGCTGTACACCATCCGAATTTAGAAATAGCTTTGCCAGATTGAGAAAGTTCATTTAATGATAGTTATTCAACAATGCAACTTAAAACATTCCAATCACATGAATCAGACAACCTAATTCTTCCATCATCCCCTTTAATTTCAATATGGTTTTTATCTGATTGCAACTTCACATTATCCCAATAAATAATATGGGAATCATTTGGCATTCTTTTCCCTAATGAGCTGTCATTTACAAATAATTCAACTTCTTTCAGATTACTATATATTTTTATGTTGGTAGTTTTTGAACTTCTTGTCACAAATCTACGGTCAGCTATATAAAGCATCGGAGACTGATTCCAGTTAGCTTTGTAAAAGTAATAGGCATCTTTTTTTGTTTTCCTGTCGAAAGTTACAAGTCCCTTGTCGTTTTTCCCTGATTTGTCACCTTCATTACGATGATTAGCACCAAAATCGAAAAGATTCCAGATAAATGTTCCCCAAATATAGGATCTTACATTCAGTGCTTTCCAGTTTTGTTCGTGATAAAATGCCTGCCACGATTCAGGATGCCAGAAACTATTAGGTGTTGGTTGCTTTAATTTTTCTTCATGTTGGTAAATACTTGCTCCTGCTCCATATTCACTAATTCCAATTTTAAAATCTGGATGATTTTTATGGGTCTCATCAGCCCATTTACCAATTTGAGTTACATCTTCGCCATACCAACCAAAATATTTATTCCAACCAATCAAATCCGATATTTGATTTAATTCATTTTCATCTACACAACTTGCGGCTGCGCTGAGACGTGAAGGATCTTCCAGTTTCACAATGACATTTAGTTCTTTAAGATATTCAGTAGGATTATCACCTTCTGGTTTTAATTCATTAAAAAGTCCCCAAAAACAAATAGATGGACGGTTGAAGTTTTGACGAATCATTTCTTTCAGTTGTTGTTTTCCATTCTCCCTGAATGAGGATTGATCGACAAAACCAACCTCGCGATATCCTCCTGGACCAACAAAAGGAATTTCTGCCCATGCCACAATGCCATTTTCATCCAACAAATCGAAAAAGTAGGGTGCTTGTGGATAATGTGATAATCGGATGGCATTTGCACCCATTTCTTTTAATATCGAAATATCTTCTTCGTGATTCTCCGGATGTAAGGCATTACCCAGTTCATTTCTGTCTTGATGTCGACAAACTCCATGGAGCTGAAGATGCTCACCGTTTAAGAAGAAACCTTTATCTGAATCAACATGGAAATACCTTAATCCTAATGGCTGTTCCACCTGATCGATTACATTTCCATTTTGCAGCAATGAAACAACAGTTTTATACATAAAAGGATCTTTACGTCCATTCCAAAGTCTTGGATTATGCAATTTGACTGGAATTATTACTTCTGACTCGCTATTTCCATTAATAGATTTAGTAATGTTCTTAGAAACAATTACTTTTGTACCTTCTAAAATATCCACTTTTAAGACAAATTCATTTAAACTGAGATTTCTATTTGAAACTAAAATCTTAGTATCAATTTCTGCTATTTCTTTGGATACTTTTTTTTGAATTAAATAAACCCCTGATGACGCATAATCCAATGGTGATAGACACGTTTTATTTGTAACCAACAAATTTACATCCCGATAAATGCCTCCATAAAAATTAAAATCACCAACCAACGGCATTACATCCAATTGCAATGCATTGCTTACACGTACTTCTAATATATTTTCTTCTCCATATTTAACTTTTTCTGTAATTTCAAATATAAAAGCTGTATAACCACCCCTGTGCTCACCTATGTGCTTCCCATTTATAAAAATGTTTGATACAGTATTTACTCCATCGAATTTAATAAACAAACGCTTTCCTTCCCATTTCTTCAGAATAAAAAGCTTTCTCTGATAAGTTGCCGATCCACGGTAATAAGGATTATATCCATTCAACGCATCATCACTGTTCCATGTGTGTGGAATATCAATACGTTGCCATTCGTTCGGAACAACGTCATAACCATAGGAAAAACCCCAGTCATTGTTTAATAAGTATTTTTCGCGGATTTGACTTTGAGAAACGAGAGAAGCGAATAATAAACATAACAGCAGTAAAATGTTCTTCATATAATAATTTCTTTTTAAGAGTTGGTTACGAACCAATTTGTTTAAATTCATAATACAACAAAGAAGTGTATACAATTAATTATCTTATACTTAATAAATAGTGACAACAGCCTAAATACGGAGACTTTACAAAGTTACAAACTTCAGAACTCTGATAAACATATTTTTTTATCCGAACATGATACTTTTTCGATAGATTTATTTCTAGAGGCTTTAACAGAAGAACTGTTTTCAGTCACACGGAAGCTATTTTACGACAATCCAGGAAACTTGACACTGGGGTTATAGACCTTCTTATTTGAATTTCGATCCCTGAAATCCCAATTAACTGACTGGTACGTGTAAAAAAAATACCTCTGTAAACAAGTTGTTTACAGAGGTATTTATAGTGACCGCGACAGGATTCAAACCTGTAACCCCCACATCCGTAGTGTGGTACTCTATTCAGTTGAGCTACGCAGCCATTGTTTTCTTTAGAGAGTGCAAAGATAAGGCAATTTTTATAAACTACAAAGGCTTTTGGAAAAAAGTTTATTGTTTAATTCTGCGTTTCGTGTTCCACGTTCCACGTTCTACGCTACCACAAAATCCAGTTGCTTCTTATCCAGGTTGGCCCGGGCCACTTTTACGGTAATGGCGTCCCCAAGCTGATAGCGCCTGTGTAGTTTGCGGCCGATCAGGCAATAGTTTTTATCATCAAAGTTATAATAATCGTCATCCAATTCACGGATAGGAATCATTCCCTCACATTTATTTTCTATCAGCTCTACATATATTCCCCATTCGGTCACACCCGATATCACACCATCGAATACTTGTCCCAACCTATCAGCCATAAACTCTACCTGTTTATATTTAATGGAGGCACGTTCGGCATTTGAAGCCAGTTGTTCCATATCCGAACTATGCTGGCAGTACTCTTCATATTCAGCGGCGCTGACACTGCGCCCACCCTCTGCATATTTCTCGAGCAGGCGATGCACCATCATGTCCGGATAACGGCGTATAGGCGACGTAAAATGGGTATAGAAGTCAAATGCCAGCCCGTAGTGTCCCAGGTTGGAAGTGGAATAAACAGCTTTTGCCATGCTTCGGATAGCCAGGGTTTCAATCAGGTCCTGTTCCTTCTTTCCCTGCACATCGTCCAACAAAGCATTTATGGAAGCAGAAACTGCTGTTGCCTTGCCACTTGTTTTCAGATTATAACCGAATCGTTTGATAAATACAGCAAAAGTATTTAACTTATCCGGATTTGGAACATCGTGGATACGGTAGACAAAAGTCTTTGCTTTCATCCCCTTACCTGGTCTGCCAATATGAGTGGCCACCGTTTTGTTGGCCAACAGCATGAATTCTTCGATCATTTTATTCGAATCCTTCTGCTCTTTGAAGAATACGGAAGTCGGTTTACCTTTTTCGTCTATTTCAAACCTTACCTCTACCCTGTCAAAGGCAATAGCGCCATCCTCGAATCGTTTTGCCCGTAAGATTTTAGCCAGCCTGTCCAGGGTCAGTATTTCTTCCTTATAATCCCCTTCCCCGGTTTCAATGATTGCCTGGGCTTCTTCGTAGGCAAAACGTCGATTGCTGCAGGTAACGGTTTTCGCAATTTCGTAATGTTGGAGCTCCGCTTTATCGTTCATTTGAAAAAGCACCGAGTAGGTCAGCTTGTCTTCGTTAGGACGCAGGGAGCATATTCCATTCGACAAATGCTCGGGCAACATGGGAATCGTACGATCCACCAGGTAGACCGATGTAGCACGCTGCTCGGCTTCTGTTTCAATGATACTTTCAGGACGGACATAATGGGTTACATCGGCAATGTGCACCCCGACTTCCCAGAGTCCGTTTTTCAATTTACGCAATGAGAGGGCATCATCAAAATCCTTGGCATCACGTGGATCCACTGTAAAAGTAGTCACCTGACGCATATCAATACGCTTGGCTACTTCTTCCGGGGTAATTCCGGCATCTATCTTAGCAGCTGCAGCTTCCACATCTTCCGGATATTTATACGGCAACCCGAATTCTGCCAGGATAGCGTGCATCTCGGTATTATTATCACCCTTGTCGCCCAATATATCAATCACTTCCCCAATGGGGTTTTTGGCATTAGGCTCCCAATCGAGCAGTTTAACCACTGCTTTTTGTCCCGATTTACCACCCTTCAGTTTATTCTTAGGTATAAATATATCGTTGGTCATAATGCGGTTATCCAACGTCAGGAAAGCATAATTTTCCGACACATCCAATATCCCCACAAAAGTATCCTTCGCACGTTTGACGATTTCGACGACCTCACCTTCGGGGTCCTGGCCTTTACGCCTGGCATACAGGAACACCTTGACGGTATCGTTCAGCAATGCATGGTTGGTTTTACGTTCAGGAATAAAGACCTGTTCGCCGCCATCGTCAGGAGTCAGGTAAGTCTTTACTCCATGTCTGTCGATGGTACCTGTGATATAACCACCCCGAGAGTTGACCTTAAAACATCCACGGGATATCTCTGCCAAAAAGTCTTCTTCAAGTAGTTCATACAAGAGTTGGTTGACAAATATCCGCTGTGATTCGGACTTTATATTCAATAACGACGAAATTTGCTTGTAGTTGAACGTTTTCTCCGTATTCTCGTTGAACACATTGACAATGTTCTGAACCAATTCTGTTTTACGGATTCGGGTGCTTGGAGCGGAAGGTCTTTTCTTCTTGGACATGGTGTTATGTTTGAAAAGTTTTGAAGAGTTTGAAAGTTTGAAGAATTTGAAAAGTTTCGGGTTCCGCGTTTTGTGTTCCGCTTTCCGGGTTTTGTGTTCCGCGTTTTGCGTTTTGCGTTTTGCGTTTTGCATATCAACGAACATCCTATAACCAATCAGCTTAATTAACCAATCACTTAATCAACTACTCAAACAACTGCAAATATACAACAAAGCAACCAATCAACCTATTAACTAAACAACATATTCAATTAAACAACACAATCAACCAATCAACTCAATTAACCAATTACTTAATCAACTTAATTAACTAATTAACCAAACATTAATTATTGAGAAATTATTTGTAATTTCGCAGCCCGAATACACAAGAGATCTAATCAGGCTAAACAACTACATGAAAACAAAAATTGCTTTTATTATCAATCCAATCTCCGGTACCGGGAAGAAAGAAGACATTCCTTCCTTAATAAAGAAGGGATTGGACATAAGTATTTTTGAACCTGAAATTGTATTTACCGCCCATCGTTGTCATGGAACCGAGCTGGCAAAGGAGTTTGTCGAAAAAGGTTTTCCGATTGTGGTTGCCGTTGGTGGTGATGGTACGGTCAATGAAGTTGGCCGGGCATTGATTCATACCAACACCTGCCTTGGTATTATTCCTATAGGTTCAGGCAACGGGCTGGCGCGTCACCTGGGTATTCCCATGAACACAAAGAAAGCTATCCATCAATTGAACCGTTCAGAGCCCATCTTCATGGATTATGGGCTGGTGAACAACCGCCCGTTCTTTTGTACTTGCGGGACAGGCTTTGATGCCTATGTCAGTACTGAATTCGCCAAAGGTAAGAAACGGGGTGTCATGAGCTATATCGAGAAAATCATCACCGGATATTTCACTTATAAATCCCAGAACTATCATCTGCAGGGTGAAGGAATCGACCTGAATTCAAAGGCTTTTGTCATTACCTTTGCCAATGCTTCCCAGTGGGGAAACAATGCCTACATCGCCCCTCAGGCCAGTGTACAGGACGGAAAACTTGACATATCGATCATGAGTAACTTCCCCATCATTGCCATTCCAACCCTGGCATTACAATTATTTGCCAAGACCATTGACAAGGATTTATTTATGACTACCCTGCGTTCGAAGGATATCAAGTTAACCCGCGAAGAATCAGGGCCTTTCCATTATGATGGCGAACCCTACGAAGAAGGGAAAGAAATATCAATTAAAACAATCGCTGATGGGCTGAAGGTACTGGTCAATAAACGGTATTAAGGTTGGTTGATTATGTTAATTGGTTAATTGGTTGATTAAGTTGATTAAGTTGATTAAGTTATTGAGGTTATTGGTTAATTAGTCAATTAGTTAGTTGAATATTAGAATGTAATTTGCACAACACGGAACACGGAACACGGAACGCAGAACACCAAACCCTTCAAACTTTTCAAACTCTTCAAACTCTTCAATAGGAATCCAGTTTCGTTTCTTCCGTTTCCTTAGGAATCTCCGGCATTTTTATTCCACCTAAAGTCACATTCTCAAACATGACTTCAGCATTTCGTAAGACATAGGGAGTCTTGCATTTCCGTAAGGTCACATTCTTTAATGTAATATCTTTCATGGGACATATTTTTAATCCTACTGCAGAGAATCCGCAATCGCCCGAACGGTCACCCGCTACATTTTCAATCAAAAAGTTCTGGAAAAGGGTCGGGTAAAACCCACCGCGGGCACCATGATAATTTGTTTCGAACCGTATCAGGGCAGTCCGCACACTATCACAGGCAACGTTTCGAATCCACACATTCCTTATAAAACCTCCCCTGTCGGGATTTGATTTAAAATATACACCGCTCAGGGAGTTTTTTACCACCACGTTTTCCATGAATACATTCTGAACCCCAGCCGACATCTCGCTCCCAATGCATAACCCGTTGCATTTGGAATTGAATATACAGTTCCGTATGACTATGTTTTCAGTAGGCTGCCCCATGCGCCAACCATCCTGATCCCTGCCTGCCTTGATGGCTATGGCATCATCCCCTACATTAAAAGTGCAATTTTCGATCAGCACATTCCGTGTATATTCCGGATCACACCCATCATTGTTCAGATTGTTACTGTCAATGGTCACTCCTTTTACCGTGACATTCGTACAAAACACAGGGTGAATGACCCAATAAGGCGAATCTTTGATATGAACATCCTGAATCAGTATATTGCTGCACCCATAGAATTGTATCATGCTGGGCGGTAAATTAGATTCTTTCCCAAAATTACGCTGCGATACCGGAAGCTGATCGATTCCTATTTGACGGAGCTTGTCCTGAATCTGAGAACCCTGTGGCCTCCAGGTGGCAAATTCTTTTGAAGCCATACCATTCAACGTACCCTTGCCCGTAATAGCAATATCGGAAACGTGATACCCATACACCAGGGGTGAATAATTGAACAGCTCGGTTCCTTCCCATACTGTAAGGACAAATGGGGTATAATCCTGCGGGTTCGAACTGAAAATAATCTCTGCCCCTTCCTCCATTTTCAGGTTCACATGACTCTTCATGATGATGGAGCCTGCCACGTAATACTTCCCCCGGGGGACAAGTACCGTCCCTCCCTGCGAATTGCTGCAATCGGTAATGGCTTTATTGATAATCATCCTTGAATCGGTCTTCCCATCATTCTTTGCCCCTGATTCCAATACATTGAATACATGGTTCTCAAACGTGGGAGCCACAATGCTCTTGAGTATCTGATGGACATTGACAGGTTGTGCTTTCATAGATACTGTATTAATGAAACCCATTATTGAAACTAATAATACAAATAAAATTCTTTTCATTTGATTCTTCTTTTTTTTGATCCACCCAATAATTCAAGTTGACAAAACTACAGATTATTTACTAAAATCCCTAAAACAAATCAAATTATTTATTTCTTATCAAAATAAGACTTATACCGAACTAGTGTTATGTTAGGTCTCAATTGACGGTTGCTTTAGCTGCCGGATGAAAGTATAGAAACATGATGGGCTTTAGCCAAAATAATAAATACATTTGGCTAAAGCCAATTCTAATAGTCCAATTTCATTAGTCCCATAAATGGGACTGCAATTGATAAAGAGTGCCACAATCTGCCTAACATAACACTAGCATTTCCTTCCGGTTTATCACTCGCTCTACTTCGTCCGGTCTTTATAACTTCGAAAGTGATCACTTGGTATTGATAAATATCCTGTGATCACTATGTTTGTTGCGTCTCATTTTGTCGATTTTTCGTCGGATTTGTAGGAATTTGGTGTTGCTAAATTTGTCGTAAAACAGGAGATTCACTAAACTAAATGCGACGGTATAACGAGAATAAATCATAAAAAACCTCCATTTATCCTCGTTGAAAATCAGGTGTATGGTTAAATAAATATAATATTCTAGTACTTTCACATGACTGTAGATTTAAAAAGATCTTTTTGACTTGTTAATGGTTTAGTAGTTTGAGCAGGTAAGCGTGGCATTAATTCTTCAGAACGAATATAAAATGCGACCCGTTGTCTTGATTGATGAATAATGAATGGACTCATATTAGGTGATGTTATAATCCCCTTATCCTTCGTGACTGGAATGTAATTTTATAGGGCAAAACTGTAATTGCATGATTTAAATAGCCTACCCGATTATATTTTAATGTTTAATAGATTTCGGGTTAATTGCTGAAGGAAGTATTTTTTATCTTCAACTGCCCCCAAAGTATGAGATAAAATCTCCTACAAAGACTGAAATATTCTTTCTGCATTTTTCTCTTTTTCACGTCCAAAATAATTCAATTAGAAGCAATAACGTAGCAAACAATTTGAACTTGTAGTATAATATGCTACAAGTTATTGTTAATCTGCATGTTATAAATATAATTATCTTTACATCGATTTTCTAACATCTCTTAATTAGTATTTGGTATTTAGTCGCAAATTAACTTTAAAAGTAACTTATAGATACCCCTTTGAGGACTTATTAATATTTTGATGCTGATTTGTAAAATAACCATAAAAGCACTTCAAATCGTATAACTGAAAGAATGCAGGCTGATAATCTATATTCTGGAAATTGAATGGCTGTTATGAAATTGACTTTGCTGTAGCAAAAATATTGTGTTCATCAGAACATTTCTGAATAAAATAACCAAAACATTCACACGAGAAAAAAATAAGCTATTTAATATGAATCAGGGTTGCTCTCTTTCCTCTTTTAATAAGGGAGATTTTGACTTACACATAATCAATACAGTATGATTACAAAATTCCACTCAAAACAGAGGACCCATTTCAAAAGGATTCTTGCCGGCTCATTTTTCCTGATGTGTGTGTTAATCGGGGTTAATGCCACATCCCGTAACGCTTCCACCGAAACTGAGTTTAACACCGCGGTAAGCAACTCTATCGCCGGAGATATTATTAATTTCACAGATAATATCGTTGTAACAGGTGAAAAGTTTCTATCCAAAAGTATTACCATAAACGGGAATGGCTTCTCTATTTCGGTTATGAATCCGGGATTGGACGATATGGGTAGGTTCAACGCAAGCCCCTCGACTTATCGGGTAGCCACCATTTCAGGTACCTCCATCACTGTAACCATGAACGATCTGACCATCAAGGGAGGCTCTATTCTGACCGGACTGGGAGGTGGGCTATTGGTATCTGCCGGAAGCATCCTTCATTTAAATAATTGTGTGGTTTGTAATTCACAAAACCCAATCAGTGGTGGTGGTGGTATAGGTAACTCCGGAGTTATTTACCTCTACAACTCGATGGTTACCCGTAATGCGGCACATCATGGCGGAGGGTTTGTCAATTCTTCCGGCGGTGTTATCTACCTGGAGAAAAGTACGTTTTCTGAAAATCGTTCCACCAGTGCCGG
Organism: uncultured Bacteroidales bacterium; assembly: GCA_903927945.1. Taxonomy (GTDB): domain Bacteria; phylum Bacteroidota; class Bacteroidia; order Bacteroidales; family Paludibacteraceae; genus Paludibacter. The sequence goes on from CAIYOZ010000021.1 coordinate 10,767, forward strand.
TGGAGGTGGTGGAGCCGGTGAAAACCAGAGTGGTGCCACGTTGTATGTGAATAATTCGACTATCTCCAACAATCAGAGTACAGAGATCGGAGGCGGTATCAACAACAATGGTGGCACTCTCTATCTGGTGAACAGCAGTCTGACCGGAAATGTTTCATATGGTAATACCAGTTCATTTAAAGGGGGTGCCGTAGGTAACAATGGAGGAACTGTTTATTCTGTCAATTCCCTCTTTGCTCATAACTATCACATCACGGGAGGAACCGTTGCCAATCCAACTTCCTACGAATTGGATGATATCGTAGCATATAACGGCCAGAACAGAGTCTACATGTATTATAGTATTTACCACGCCGCGCTGCCTGCATTAACCAATAACGTTATTGGAAATATCCAGTATACCGGATTGCAGAATGGCAGCAACAATACAATTTTTTCGGGTGGTGCCCTATCCAGGATCACCGATGGTACAGGAACTGAAATTGGTACGGCTACCATATTCCGTCCTTTCCTTTATAACAACAATGGAGAAACAGCCCCGACTCTAAAATCCGGAAGTTTTACATTGCTCACTGCCAACAAAGGTACTCAAACCCGGTTTGCCAATAATGGGAATGTCAGTCCGGTGGTTGCCTACTACAACCGCACTACGAGCGCCTGGGTCAATTTATTAAACACAGCAACCACATTGCAGCTCATCACTTCCGATCAGGTGGGTACTTCCCGAAATAATCCCCCTGCTATAGGGGCTATCGAGGGTGTTACCGACAATTTATACATGGTCAAGGTAAATGCTGCTACCAATGGTACAGTCAATGGGGGAACCATTTACGGGGATGTCTATCCCTCAGGAACTGAGGTGACCATCACAGCCCTACCCACCAATGGATACTCTTTCGTACGGTGGGATTATGTATCCGGTGGAACAGGCATTGCCTCCACCAGTAATCCTTTTTCGCTGACAGTTACCAGCGATATTACGATCGTACCCGTCTTTCAGACAGCTGCTATCAATTCCTATGTGATTACCTATGTAGGAAATCAAAATACTGATGGGGATGCACCCGCTACAAACTCTTATTCGGCGGCCACCACCATTCAGGGAGCCGAAACATTGGTGCGGGATGGGTATAATTTCAAAGGTTGGAACACCAATGCCAATGGTTCAGGTTTAGCATATGCCGCAGGTGACACCTATTCAGCAGGCATTAACCTGACACTCTATGCCAATTGGACTACCACGCCGGCTATTATTTCCACCAGCGTGAGTGGCCTGCTGTTAGCTTCAGCTACCTTAGGAGCTACCATTTCACCCACGGACGTGACTGTCCTCGACCGTGGTATTTGCTGGAAAGCTACATCCGGAGTAACCATTTCGGACCATAAGATTTCGGCCGGAGGACTCACAGGTGGGACTTACTCTGTCGGCAGTGGTACATTACCTAGGAGTAGTACGATTTATTTCAAAGGATATGTGACTACCTATGCCGGAACAGTCTTATCGGCCGAATCCAGCTTCTCGAATGTGCCTGTATTTTCAGGTACCGGATCATGGAGCGATCCAACCAAATGGAATGTAAATGAGGTCCCCGGTCAGCCATTCAGTAATGGACTGCTTGATTATCCTGTTATTGCCGGGAATTGTACACTGGATTATGCCGCCAGTGGGTATGACCTCTGCAACAGTTTAACCATCAATGCCGGTGCTGTTCTGACCATCAACCCTGCCCAGTCGTTGAAGGTCATGGGTGCCCTGGTAAATAATGCCAATGCAGAAGGCCTGGTGATTAAATCGGATCCTGTGCTGGTGAATGGTTCACTCGCCTTTGCAGGAGGTACTCCTCAAGCTACCGTAGAAATGTTCTCCAAGGCTTCGTGGGACCTGAAACAGGCAACAGGAAGCAAATATAGCTGGCAATACTTCAGTGTTCCTGTCAAAAGCCTCCCTTATTCAGATTCTTTCAGCAGCTGTTATGTCCGCCAGTTCGACGAAACATCCGGTACTGATGCCGACCTGTGGAATATGATCGACGTTGGTTCCACCCTGACCGCCGGTACAGGCTATGAACTGGTGCAAAGTGATCCAACGAAATACAGCTTTGCCGGTGAACTGACGAATACCTCGTTCCACCAAACACTCAATTATACTACGGGTGCTGAATATCCGGGACAACACATCTTTGGCAACCCCTATACCATGGCCATTGATATCAAGCAAATAACCTTTGGCAGTAACACCGAGCAGGCCGTTTACCTCTATAATTCAGGTACGTACAATCAATGGTCGGATAATGGAGGCGCATCAACTTATAGCGGAACCACCACCATTCCGGGTCAATACACGGTCACCACTCCCAATACGGTGGGCGATCTGGACGTACCTACCCAGATACCTTCCATGCAGGGATTCCTCGTCAAGGCCATGAATGAACAAGGGGGATCGATCGATATCAGTTATCAGAACCTGATCCTCAATGCAGAGATGCAACGTGTCAGTGGAACTGTCAACACCGGTGTTACGGATAAAGTAGTGACCAGGATCGACTTGACCGGAACGCATCTTGCCGACCGCATGTGGCTGTTTACGGATCCCACCTGTACGCGGAATTACGACAATGGATGGGATGGTGCTAAAATTCTGACTTCCGCCACCACGCCGCAGTTATACGCCTCGGAAGCTACCGGTAAATACCAAATTGATGCCCTGAGTGATATCAACCAAACTATGCTTGGATTCCAGGCAGGGCAGGACACCCTGTTCACACTCACCTTTACCCATAAAAACCTGGAATCGAAATATACCAAACTGTATATGGTGGATTTACTTGAAAACAAAACGGTAGATGTCACTGCCACAGGGAGTGAATATGCATTTACGGCAGTTGCCAACTCGAATGCGACCAACCGGTTTAAGCTGGTGGCAGTAGCCGCGAATCAATCAGGCACCCCTGAATTAAAGCGGGTGAAAATAACGGATACTGCTGAAGCAGTTATTGTCCAGAACCTAAGTGCTCTTCCGGGTAATTATGGAATCTATAACCTGGCAGGGTTGCTGGTCGGGGAAGGTATCATTGCCCCAAATAACATAACCACAATCTCCAAACTGAACCTTGATCGGGGAGCATATGTAGTGAAAGCCTCCACGGACTTTGAAAAAACCACACAGAAAATACTTATCCGCTAAAATTTACTGAAAATGGAAAAGAGTACAAAAATAATTATGATAGGAGTATTGACGGTTGCAAGCATTATCATTGCCTTGCCCTTTACCCCGGTTAGAAGTTCTTTTAAAGGTGTTGCCGGTAATTTGGCAGAGAAAGCGCTCGCGGGCTTAGGTGTTGATCTGAACGGTAAAATCATGAATGCACGTATGATTGCCCGGGTCCGTGGGAATGATATCACCGGACTGGATATCGCGGGTCTGTCCGACAGCAAAAACGGGAAGTTCCATCAGGGTACTTACAGCGGTATGAATGGGTTGCAATCGAATGGGTCCTATCAATCCACGTTGATTAATCAGAAACAAAATAAGGGCGGTGGCGGAATGGGAGATTCCCCATTAATGTCTTCTTCCGGTAAAAGAGGGTCTGACGCTGGTGTTTCTTCGGGTACGGGAAGCATTGTGGCTTCCTCCCCTAAGTCTGTTCAGGGCGGAACCACCACTACCCGCAAAAGTGCCAATGGAGCCACCTATAGTCCCGGGAATGGGGCCACCCATCCCGGACTTGACCCTTCGGGTAGCACTCCTATGGGTACTCTTCCGGCAGGGAATGGCCTGTCATTTTTACTGGTCATGTCCCTGGGTTATGTGGGCTGGAAAAAGAAGGTAAGCCTTTCATCCAGGGCTTAAACAAGCTGGTTATTTAACGGTTGAATTGAATGAACACGGCGTACGAATGATTTTCGTGCACTGTTTTCACATACTATAGAATTGAATCAATTTAATGATACATTAATCATTATAGTGCAACAATTCCAACTACCTAGGTAAACATGGACACAGAGTTCCACATAGTCTAATTTCAGACTATGTGTTGTTATGTGTTCTTACTATATGGTTCTATGTGTTTTGAATTAAGACCTTCTAGTACTTTGTACACTCATGCAATGACAGGTGACCCGTATTACCTTACTCCCAATATTTTCGCGCATCCTGCCCGTTTCACTTCCACAGGCTGGTTGTCGTAGCCCGGTTTCCCGAATTCCACGCCAATACTCAATATCCACGAGAGGTCATCACCCGATGTTTCAAAGGTTTCGTTGTTAATTTTCATGATTAGTTCCTGAGGCTCGATGATCCGGTTAGTGGAATACCATTCGGTGCTGGAAACTATGCAAGTGCCATTCACATCTTCATTATTAAATATATATCGTCCCGTTTCAGGGTTCATGAACATGTCTGCTACCAGTCCTAACGTAGTAATGATCCTGAAATATGGCAGGTTCGTAGGGTTAACCAGCTGTGTATCGGTATTGATATACGGAATCTGCACGTGTGCCTCCGCTGCATCCTTCAGGATCTCCCAGGCAGGGGATATGCGCAGTATGCTGGCAAACGTATGTATCCTGTCCAATTGAAAGTCATCCAACAGGTATTTGTAGGCTGACAGTCGAATGCTGCGGCTGCCTATTGGATTTTCGACATCCAATGCCTGCAGCTTCTTTGAAAAACCGTTTAAATAGGCCGACACGTTAAAGTCAGCCAGCTGTTTCACATGAAATATGGCTCTGCATATATTTCTCGACATTTTCACACTCCCTGCCCATTCGGTTTGATGCAGGCGTAGTGTCGCAAAATTAGGCGATTTTTTAATCTTTTGTTTGGAGGCTCCGCCTTTGGTTCGTGCGATGACTTTATCACTCCCGAGCTGTTTGTAAAACGAATAACCCTGAATGCTTCCAATCATTTCAATGGG
>CAIYOZ010000022.1 GCA_903927945.1 uncultured Bacteroidales bacterium
CCCTTTTAAATAAATACTATTCCTATTTTCCCTCTCCATTTGGAGAGGGTGCCGTAGGCGGGTGAGGTCTGGGAGTTAGAGGGCTTCCAAATAAAAAAAAACCGTCCTAACTTCACAGTCCGGACGGTCTATCGTAATTAACCTTAAAAAAATAATACTATGAAAAACATGATACAATGTTATTTCTCAAAAATGAATACAGCACAGCAAACTGTATTCCGTTGGTTATAGGTTTTGTTTGTAATCGCAGCGTACCAATTTCACCTTAAACGCCGAGCCGTTTTAATTTTAGAATGAATCTATTGCAGTTCTTATGGTATGCAGATAGTTTACTGTTTCTTTCTTATCCCTTCTTAATGTCCCCTCGAAGAAGGGGACGAGCGAAGCGGAGGGGTTTCTTATCCCCCTCCTTGGAGGGGTTAGGGGAGGTCGGGAGTTAGATGTTTTCACCTGCATTTTATCCCCAGCAACCAACTCCAAAACTTATGTTTACTGGTCCAATCATCCATGCAATTAATTCGTGAGAATTGTTGCTGATATGCTACAATCAATCGTTCTTTGCTGCCAATCAGCGTATCTTTATCCGCACTTTTACCACGCTCTACATATAAGAGTCTGCTGTACTGCTCCGCTTCACTATCCAAGCTGTCATTCTCTTGCTCCAATCCGTCAATATAGAGCTGTTTAGCAATTACTAAGCTATCACAAGTCTGCAAATTATGGTGTGATCGGTAGAACTTCGATAAACTATCATTCCCAACTTTCAATCCCTTATTTTCGGATTTTAGACTGCCTACTTTTTCAGTGGTAGCAGTAAGTTTCAGTTCCAACGCATTAATCAGGCTGTCCCGTTTAGCAATTTTCCGCTTCATTTGGGCGGTTATTACGCTATCATTTTGAGTTGCCTGAACGTCGGGAACAACCGGTGGAGCAGGTTTTACATCGTATTTCTGCAAAATAATTACAAAAGCGAGGATTAAAACAGCTATAATGCTGAATTTAAAGGCGATTACGAATGGTTTCATATCCACGCTAAATTAAAAGTGAGCGTTTTGTTTTCATACCTTATATGTAAAAAAGTTTAATCTATTGAGCCATCCTTTCCGGAACTTCATATTAGCCGGTCGACTACGGCAAATCATGTCAATGAAATTGTACCGGCAGCTAACCAGTTTTTTGAATAACTCTTCCTGATCAGGATAATCATTCACAGCTGCAAGTGTATGTTCGCCCACCACGCCATCGGCAGTAAGCCCCAGCAGTTCCTGCGGTTTTTTAATACCATTTGCGCCCGAGCACCATGTCCAGTCGACCAACAGATTGGCAATAGATTGGTTTTTTATCTGATCTGCTTTCCACTTATCCCAATAAAATGGTTTCAGTACTTTATAAATCACATCTTCACGGGTAACAGCCGCCACCTTAGATGGCTGTAAGGTAAAATAATGAGGTTTTTTTCCTCGTTGAATGCGCGAAAAATTAATCCGAGAGGTTTTACTCTCCTTGAGACGATGATCGCGTTATGCATCACCGGCTTCGTGGCATTATCTATCGTGACCACGATTTATCAGCTCCAAGGTATAGGTAACGCTCATTACGCCCATATTATGTCTGTGAAACAGGTGGAAAACGCGATCCATTACATGAATCGGGACATCCAGCAATCACAAAAAATTGATTTTAATACAGGGGGGAACTGGCTAACATTAAGCTGGACATCCTTCGATAACGTTCAACATCAAATAACCTACAAATTCAATAATGTTGTTAACAATGTTGGTGATCTAGTAAGAAATGACGGGACCACTAATAGCACTGTAGCTAAGTGTATTAACACATCCCCGGCTTTTACCAGTTCCAGCTATGACTCA
>CAIYOZ010000023.1 GCA_903927945.1 uncultured Bacteroidales bacterium
TAGTTACCGAAACACAACCGGAGGAAGCAGGTATCGGAGCGTCTATCGTGTCTTTTGTTGCAGGTTATTTACCATTCGGAACATCCAGTTTAAATGATTTTATACCAATCCGTTGCGTTTGAAAAATCGGATCTTGTTCAGTCCCCAAAATATTTTTAGACATGGCCGGAAGTGCACCACTTTTCACTTTTGGCGATAAGGGTGCTCCACCAACATACCCCCAACTGCCTTGCTGATATGGTTTTTCGGGTATCCAGATAATGTTACCGATTTTGTCTTCAAAATACCGATTAGAACCCAACATCACATTGAGTTCAGTGAAAGGAAGTTCGGCGTTCTGTAGCTGATTAGCTACCATTTTGAATTGCACATGGATAGCATCTTCCACCACCGCAGATTTTGAATTTCCACTTGCAATAATGATATTTTCGCCGTTTACGAACGGCACATTCAGGCTGGCAATACAATCTTTTACAGGATAATTCCCTAACAGAGAACGATTCAAAGTCACTTTTACTGAATCTAAATTTGAATAGATAGTGAGTGGTTGATTACAAACCTTATTATCCTCTGTCATGCCACCTCGTACAGTCCAGTTTCTTGCACCAATCAAAACAACAGGCTTTTTACCAAAATGAGCTTTGTAATACAAGTACGTATCTTTGGGTTGGCGATCCAATCCAACTATCCCTTTATTATTGGTATGCGGCACAGCATCGCCCCGTTTTTCGGAATAAAAATCGTTGAAATTCCAAATAGTACCACCAAAAATATAATCCCTGTCCATAATGGCTTTCAGGTAATGCTCATGATATAAATTGGCATATTCGGCTGTATAGTCAAACCGTTTGGGTGAGAAACTATGAAGCCGTGGATCTACATCAGCACCATATTCCGATATGAATGTTGGGATATTGGGATATTTTGCATGAAAATCATCCATGTATTTGTCAAAATCCGGAAATTCCTCTTTGTACCAACCCTGATAAAGATTCCAACCAATGATTTGAGGAATTTCCATCAATCCGGCAGCTTCGTAAGCCGATAACAAACCGTGGCAAGGCAGCATAGTGTATCGGGTTGGATCTTCGTGCCGAAGCAACGAATCTATCGCTTTTGCCTGCCGGTTTACTTCTAAACAGTACTTTTTATGTTTCTCGGGGTTTTTTCCATAAGGCGGATTCAGCATAACCTCATTCATGTAAGCCCACATGATCAGCGAAGGATGATTGTAATTTTGACGCACCATTTCGCGCGCCATGTTCAAGGAATTTTCTAAAAAAGCGGCACTTTCGGTAATCGTATTCACAATGGGAATTTCCACAGTAGCCAAAATCCCAAGTTTATCACACATTTCGAGAATGGTAGGGTCTTGCGGGTAATGAGCAATGCGCAAGAAATTTCCACCCATTTCCTTAATCAGTTGTACATCGTGGATGTGAATCTCATCCGGCAATGCCCAACCCAAATCCTTGTAAGATTGGTGCCTATTGACACCCATCAGTTTCATTGGTTTACCATTCAGTGAAAATCCCTTTTCGCTCGAAAAATTGAAATAACGAATACCAAAAGAACTATAGTTTTCGGATATGGTATTTATTCCTTTAGCATCACTGATTCTGGTTCGTAAAGTGTACAATTTAGGACTATCTGGCGACCAAAGCATCGGATTGCTTACTTTGATTGACTTTGGCATATATGTAAAATCTGAATTGGCTTTTAATTTTACGGCCTGTTTAAAAGTCCCCACTTCTTTTCCGTCAGGAGAAAGAATGCTGTATTCAATATTTACTTTTTGAGTTTGATCTGTTTTATTGGAAAGAATCGTTTTTACTGCCACTTTTGCTTCTTTTGGCGATACATCAAATGGTGTTATATAAACTCCACTCGAAGCATTATCAGCAAGTGAAATATGTACTTTCTCGTTGATGGAGAGATACACATCGCGATAAATACCGCCAAAAAAAGTATAATCTGCCGACAGTGGGGCAATGTCTTTATCAATGCTGTTATCCACCTTGGCAATGATAGTATTCATCTCGCCGCACTTCACGAAAGTACTGATATCGAAGCAAAAACGAGAATAGCCCCCAATATGCTTTCCAACTCGCTGACCGTTTACGAACAGTTCCAGAGTTTGATTTGCTCCTTCAAAATACAAGTAAACAACTTTATCTTTCGCCTCTGTGCCTATATATTGGTTTTTAAAATAGCATCCCACTCCCTGATAAAAACCGGGTGTATCATCCAGCGCATCTTTTACATTCCAACTATGAGGAATAGTTACAGATTCCCAACTTTGATCGGGTTTGGTGAACGTCTGAAAATTCAATTCGTCAGTTTTTTTGAATTTCCAGTTTTCATTGATACTGAAGGTTACCTGAGCAATTAACTGGCTGAGCAGGATAATGTTTAAAAGGAGGATGATTGTTGTTTTTTTCATATCAATGTCTTAGTTCATAAAGGTTTAAGTGTCGAATTAATTGTTCTTTCACTGTTTTCAGGAATAATAATTTCAAATCCCACGAAAACGCTTCCCCTATTGGAAGCATCGTAACTATTCTTGGAAACGGTAGTCCAACTCTTTGCCTGGATAGTTGCATCGCCTTCCATGCTCAACAACAGTTCTTTTCCGTTCTGTTTCAAAAGAATTGTCTTGTTATTTTTAATTTCTGGAATCGCAGTTGTCAGCATATTCCAACGGATTGTATCTTGTTTTTCGGCAGTTACAATTCTGTCCTGAATTTGAACATAGTTGTTATCAATAATGGAAAAAGTCCTTACCACCTTTTTAGCATCCGTGGGGAAAAAGGATGAAATATCCGTTTTCACTGACATAAGACCTTCTTTTTCAACAGGATTATCAATAGTTGAAACTCCGGCTATCCAATGTTTCTTATTATTGAAAGTCAGTGTATTATGCGCCAAATTATTGAGTCGAAACACATCCCAACGGGGTGATTCTTGGGTCATTTTAAAAAGATCGATGCCTTTCGACTCCAACGATTCATATTCCTGCATTCCAAAATCCATTGCCCATCGAACACCATTTGCATCCATTACAAACGAACCTGCATCCATGTGTGCGTGCGAATGAGTTTCAGTACCGGCTTTTACTCCAAGATATATCGCATTTGGGGCATCCCACGAAGTGCGCATCACAGCCATTGCTCCTTTGCCTTGCCCTACATACATTTTTTCGGTAGGCACTGTAATCTTATTTAAATCAATTTGATATGCCCACACCAATAAAAATGGCAAAGTAAAATCTTTTGTCAGTGCTTCTGGATTGCGTCCTAACTCTCGTTTTAATTTACGCACTTCGTTCCACAACAAATTGTTTCCTTTATCTTTAGAGGCAAACCAATACATAGGCGTTAATACTCCGGTTTTTATTCTGGCATCCCCAAAACTAAAACTTTGCGAAACCAGATTGAAGGGTTCATTTTCAATAGAGTTTTTCATTGGGATTAGGTATTGAACCGTTTGCGGCCCTTCCATTTGTTGCTCAAATTCAGCTGTTTTCATAAAGCCGGGCAATTCTCGCAATCCAAAATCCGATTTGAATGCTTTCTCGAACATATCAATCAAAATCACATTGTTGACAGTTCCGAAAACCCAATAGGCATATCCTTCCGGGTAGGCACCATTATTTTTATAAACGGTCATTGGGATTTTAATCGATTTCAATGCTCTGTTAAGCAATGCAGCAGAACCTGAAGGGTCATTTTCAAATAGAGCCAATGCACCCAACGAAATTCCAGCGTTGCACACCTGATTCCAGTTCATATCAGCCCCTAACCACCAGCATTTCTTTTCATCTTTTGCCTCATCTAATCCCATCTTTTGAATGGCTTGAGCAATATTCTCTTTTGAAGAAGACGGAAGTTCATCATACAACCAGTCGTAACCAATTGCCAGAGCCGCAGTCATTTCGGCCACATCCAGAAAATGAGAAGGATTCCAGTCTTCGAATTTTGACATGTCCAGCATCACTTTTTCAGCAGCTTTTGCATACGCTTTATTGCCCGTCATTCTGAAAGAGTATGACAGATAAATAATGCGTCGCTTTGCCTCTGCAGAGGTATGTAAAATACGACGACCAATCTGATTTCGGGTAATTGTTGGAAGCACCAACATCTTATCACTTTCCTTTATGATAAGATGTTGCAAATCTCTAAAAAGTGGTTCGGCCAGAACTCTTTTTTTTATTTCACGTTCCTCCCCTTTGAGCATCAGTAAACGTGGATGATTGGGAACAACTGATTTCCCGGTTATTTCTACCTGTTGAGAAAACAGAGTTAAGAAACAGAATAGTAAAAAAATAAAGAGTGTGATTTTTTTGATTTGCATTCGGTATTTGAATTAACTGAAAAAATATTGCTTTACTTTTTAAAGATATGACCAAAAAGCTGATGTATTGATGATAAAGTCGTCTTGACTTTTTTATAATGTCAAGACGATTTCATTAAATAAAGATTATACAGTTATTACTGCAAATATGTTTCAACAACATGAATAACCCCATTAGTTGGTTGTAAATTTTGCGTGACAACATAAGTGGTGGTTGTTTTTCCCCAGAGAGTAACATAAAAGTAATATTTATTTTGGGTATCAATTGCTGCGGATTTCAAGTATAACGAAAGTTGAAGTGCAGGGTCAAGTGTTTGAACCTTAAGCGGAAAGGTGGTTAATTCCAGAGTTGTGTATTTTCCAATTACTATATATTGATTTAGCAGTTTTTTTAAATCGACTATTGGCACGAATTTAACCCCTGCGTATCTTTTAGCAGTTAAATAAGAACTGAAAGCGATATCATTCATTGTAATATAGGTGCGATTTTGAGTCTCAAATGAATCTCTAACTCCAGCCCGATTGATGGCTTCATACAACAATGACATATCAATGTTTTTACGACTTTCAATAAATTGATAAGCCGTCATATTCATTGTAAGATCAATAGGAGTATGCGTGTATTTATAATCTTGTTGTAAATCTAAGCCAAGCAAATTGCAAGACATACATCCTATCATTACCAGACTCAAACAAATTAGTTTTTGAGTTGTATTTTTTATTTTTTTCATTGTGATTAATTTAAAATATTCAATTAAAAAGCCTTTTTAATATTTTCTAAAACATAAGAGTCATTAATACAGACCTGTTTGAGTCAAATTTTCGTTTTCAACAATATTGTCTTTAAATACAGGCCAATAAAGTTGCCATTGGTCAGTGAAAAGTTTATAATTAGAAACTCCGTACGCTTTTAAATACGTTTCAAAGTAATTATTCATAGTACTAATAGCTCGTCCGGTACGCACAAGGTCAAACCAGCGTTTCCCTTCGCCCAATAATTCAAATTGCCTTTCTTGCAATATATCAGTTTCAATTGCCAACATTTTATCTGTTGCCGAATCGTAATCAGTCAACAACCGACTTGTTAATTCGGCGCGTGTTCTGATTTTATTTAACTCAGTCAAGGCATCCTGGTATCTGCCAAGTTTGTTCAAAGCCTCTGCTCGTAATAATATAATGTCAGCCAGGCGATAAAGCGGAATGAATTTCTCATTCGTATTACTGCTTATCCTTGTTGTAGGTTCATACTTCCACATTGAAGCACGTGCGTCAGTCGAAATCAAATGAGTGAATCCGTAGTAGTTGTATAATGTATCAATGGTTTGAGGACGTCTTAAATCCTTTCTCCACTCAGCAGTTTTCCATTTGTCAACGACGGGCTTCGCAACAATTGTGTACGTATATAAGCTCTGGACTACCGGATTATAACCATTGTTTATATATGACCATTTCAACGTCCATATATTTTCTGTGGTGATGGCAGTAGAAACCGTTTTATAAAAATCAGGGCCACTTACTAATGTATAACGGTTGAGGCCGAGAAGTAGGGCAGAATACTTTTCAGCATTTACATAATCATGATTCCACATGGCAACATCTGTATAAAGTGAATAAAGTGCACCCACATTGAACAGAAACA
>CAIYOZ010000024.1 GCA_903927945.1 uncultured Bacteroidales bacterium
CCCATTGCCTTTTCTTTGTAAAAAATACCATACAAAAAGGTCTGCAATACGAATTTAGACCTGTTTTCTTTGTTGTGTTCAAACACTTCATCCAGGTTTTTAAATTCAAGTTTACCGCTTCCTGTTTTATAATCCAGAATGCGCAACACTCCCTCTTTCTCGTCTATTCGATCTATGAATCCTTTCAGGTTCACCTGACTTGTTCCATTATATATCGGATATTGAATGCTGCAACGTTCCTCCGAACTTACATAGGTGAAAGGGGCATGTTGCTTGTCAATCTTCAATACCTGAAGAATGTATTTACGGAGAACCCGTGCAATGAGCAAGTTGTTTCCTTCAAGTGGAACGATGGCGTTATTTTTCTTTTTGAAATAGTTGACGGCAAAGGCCAATACAATCTCTTTATCAATCTGAAGGGTGTTTGAAATAAGGAGTTCAAAATTAGCTTCAATTATCAGTTGACCTTTAAATGGAGCATACAGGTTTTCCATCACAGCATGGAACAACGTGCCAAACATGTTGGCCTCAACTGTTTCCAATACTTCATCAGCCTGCTCCACATCTTCTACTTTTGTCATGTAAAACTGCAACGGACAATCGATATACGAATTAATCGAACTAGCGGATAATGAAGGGCTCTTTTCCTCTGAGGAGGTGAACTTAAGAAGCTTATCCATTACTACAGGCGTTTTTTCTATTTGAATCGCCTGGGCATTTTCAAACCCGATATCAAACGAAATTGTTTTCTTTTGTACTTTGACCCCGTAATGATAATGCAATTGATTCATAAAACGGCTGACTTCACCAGTTTGCATGCCTTCTGTACGGGAATCGTACAGGAAGAATATACGGGTTGCCCTGTGGATTAGCCGATAGAAATTATAGGCCGTGATCGCATCCTGATGTTCTGTAGTAGGTAGTTCGAAACCTCGTCTCAGGGTGTAAGGAATGAAACTGTTCGTGCTGCTTTTTTGAGGAAAGATTCCTTCGTTAAAGGAAGTAATGATCAGGTTATCAAAGTCAAGTCCTCGAGTCTCAAGGACACCCATTACCTGCAATCCATCCAGGGGTTCTCCCACAAAAGGTATGGTAATGCCGGCTGTTAATTGACGGGTCATACGAACGAGCGTATCAATCGTCATATCTACCTCTTCAGGTTTCAGCTTCATGATGTCATTCATTCGGTTGAAGGTGACATAATACTGATACAGGTAATCACATTCCAACTGATAATTATGTTCTTCGTTCGAAGACTGTTGCCACCCATTCTGCAGGTTTCGGAGTATATGAAGCAGGTAAGGTAGAAATGTTTGCGTGTCAGTTTGAGGAATAAAAATAGTAGCCAGGAGTTCATTCTTTATCAGTTCTTCAGCATCAACATATATCCAGTTGTTTTGAGCCATCAGACGTGTAATTCGGTTCGATTCTTCAGGGCACAACATGGCAATATACTGATGATTCAGGATGCTCGAAACGGTCTGATGATAAAAGGATATGTGATTGCCCGAATCCCGCATACGTCGTTGCAATTCAAAAATATGCTCAATTAGTCCCGAGACAGGCGTCGATTTTAAAGGAAAACCCATTGTGACATTTACCTTCCCGATTTGTTCCGGTAAGGAATGGAGTAGGGGAACCAACAGGCTTTCATCAGGAAGTACCACAGCTGTCTTAATCCAACTTTGATTAGGGACCTCTTCCGGGAAAAGATAATTCAGTATCGCATAAGTTTGTTTGGCCTGACCTACTGCCGAAGGAACTGCAATCAATTCAATTTGCTTTTCCTGCAATGATTCTACAATTGATTCAATGGGATATTTGGATGGAAATAAATGAATATTTTCAGCATAAAAAAGCGAAGCCTGATTGTCACTGTCCCGGAGTTCAGCTGCTTCATAGTCCCAATAGAAATCAGCCTGTCCCCTTCGTTGGAGTTCAGCAAATAAGGCTCTTTCACAAGGGTTGAGGGCATTAAAACCAATAAAGACAAACTGCTTATTCTCAAATTCGGGTATGGTTTCTTTAGCTCGCAGCCTGTCAGCCACATCCCTGCATATCATCCCTTCGGTAGCTGTGTTTTCAGCCTTTAGTTCCTCCCTGAATTGCTCGTATACAGGCAACAGTATTTTCCAGGTAGCCACAAAATCCTCCGAGGTCTTTCCTTCTGTCACCGGTATGAAATTACTCCAAAACTGGCGGATAGCCTCCACCTGTTTGTCGGAAAACACATTAAATAACTGATCGATTTGTTTGAGTTCAGTGATATTGGTAAACAATTGTTTGGCATCAACGCGGTATTTATCCACATCCTCAAAGTCCGAGAGGAGCATTTCACCCCAGAATACAAATGAATCAAAAGTTTCATCACTTCCGCTTTGTTCCTTATAAATCCGATATAACCGGAATAAATTACTCAACCTGTCTGCAGTTTGCCATTGCGAAGCGGTTGCAAAGCATTCATTGATCGTTAATATCCAGGGTGAAAAAACAGGTTTTGCAGCTATTTCCGAAATATACCGTTGGAAGAAAAGCCCGGCACGTCGATTCGGAAACACAAAGGTGAGATCACTGATTTTTTCTGCATATTCAGAATAATAGGCATGGGCAATTCGATATAAAAAGGAATTCATTGAAGTAGGATTTTCCGGTTTTTATGGACTGCTAAAGTACAAAATATTTTTGAACTACTAAATTAATAGGAGTAGAGTAAAAGTTTCAATCTCAAATATCTGAATTGAAATTATATCTTATGATTGATAAGGAATTTTTCTGTTTCCTGATCAGTTAACCCCTGATAAAACTTATCAAGTGCTTCCTTAAATAACTTGTTCTCAGGTTCTGCCTTGGCAAACAAAGTCAGACATGATTGAAATTTAAGAACATCGGGAAACCCAAATATCTCCTTCGCATTTGATTCCCTGCATTTTAGTACTGCTTTGGTACATTCCTCCAAACGATCGCGCAACAATGGTTGTTGAAGATATGCCACGGCTTCATCAATACCGGTGATGCCATAAAATAATGCGGTTGAACTATGCCCCAGAGCACTGAGTTGAGGAAAAATAAACCACATCCAATGGGTCTGTTTTCTGCCGTTCTGCAATTCCTTCAGGGCTGTCGAGTAAATGAGCTCCTGTGCATTGATAAAACGACTCAACTGAAAAGGATCCTCTGTTTTCATGTTATCATTCATTTTTTTGATTTAGCACTGAACCCGTTAAACGAAATTTATCAGGACTTTGTTTTATACATTCAAAACAATGATGAAAAAAAACCGGCTGAACTTCATACTTGAAATTTAGCCGGTTTTAATTATTAGACTATCAGTGATTCATAACTCTCCATTCCACTCTTTATAAAACTCTTCCAGGTAACGTTCCATAAAAATGTGCCTCTGTATGGCCATCGCCTTGCCGGTTGGTGTATTCATCCTGTCTTTGAGTAATAGAAGTTTTTCGTAGAAATGATTCAACGTAGGAGCCGTACTGTTCTTATACTCTTCTTTGCTCATATTCAGATTCGGCCTGTTTTCTGGATTATAGATTTCCCGGTTTTTAAAACCACCATAATTAAAGGTACGGGCAATGCCAATAGCCCCTAAGGCATCCAACCGGTCTGCATCCTGAACAATATCAAGTTCGATTGACCTGAATTTTTGATCCTCATTGCCTCCTTTAAATGAAATATGGGTAATGATATTTTCCACATGCGCAATTACTTGTTCCTCGACACCTAGAGAATTCAAAAACGCCCTTGCTTTTTTGGGTCCTATTTCTTCATTCCCTCCGTTAAATTTAGAATCTGCAATGTCATGCAATAAGGCTCCTAATTCCACTACATAGAGCGAAGCATTTTCCGACGTGGCAATGTGTTTCGATAATTGCCAAACCCTGAAGATATGCCACCAGTCATGACCCCCTTCAGCTTCAGCCAGCGTTTCCTTTACATAGTCAATGGTTTGTAAAATGACTGCTCCCTGATTCATCTATTGATATTGGATATAGCTGGGTAGTGGTTTCAATTTCATCAGGTCTACAGCTGTCAACATTCGATGAGGTGCTTTTTTTAGGTCGTTTTTGTAAAACAGCTTAAAACCTGTAAATTGAACCGGCTCTTTATAAATATACCGGATATAGGTGCTGTGTTTCAATATAGGTTCACCCCATCCATCCATGTTCATAATGATCTGTACCTCGGGATGCATGGTGATATTCTTGTAGTTTTTCACCATACCTTGCGTAAAACGATGGACAATCAGGATTTTAGGACTTAATTTGTATTTCTTTACCAGACCTGCCAGGTATTCCGAACAATAATTTATATCTGCTGCATCCATAGAACCAATTTTGTGACCCGGTATATTGCCATCATGCATCGAGAACTCGGGATCGATAGCCAGGTGTACCTGAGGCATTTTCAGATATTTTTCCAATAAGGGAATTTCATTTCGTACATTACTTTGGGCTACCTGAACATCTAAAAATACGATTGCATTTCCCATTTTAGCAATGGCCAGTGCAGAATCAATCATTACTGCCGGCATTCGTTTGCAAAATTTTCCATCTTTCATCGGAATACCCTGCGCTACTGCTGCTATGTAATGGATGGCCGGTTGAACAGGAGTAGAAGGATCGGCCTTTTTCCATACATTGACTTCTACATTCAATCGTCTCCACAATTCTTTGGGTGGGTATTCACCCAAAATCCCCATTTTTTTTGAATAAAGGTTCCCATAATAGGCAACGATCCTTTTATAGGGTAAAATAGCCCCCGTGATCGGAAAATGACGTGCCTTGATGGGCCATAATCCTGTAGTATCGCCATTTGCCAGGGCTTTTAATTTCTGTTGGTAAGCCAGGGTATCTATGATGATTACCGGCTTCTCGACCTGTTGAGCCTGAGGTTCTTTTATTGGTTTTTTCCCCTTTTCCTGTTGGCAACCACTCAAGATAAAACAAAATGTAATGGCAATTAATAGGATGATTTTCTTCATTTATTGGTTGTATTTATTGAGGATTTATTCCCAGTAATGAAACGGATTCTTCTTTTCTTATCCCCCTTTAGGGGCCAGGGGTTCTTTATTTTTTCTTTTTCGTAAAAGCTACTCTCATAGACTTTAACAGCTTTTGAGGTGTCATTTCAGGAACAATAATCCTGCGTACGGTTTGCAAAGGATAGATGGAGTCCCGCTTTGAAAACAGGGAGAAAGAAAGCTTAAAGTATTTGCTCAGTTCCTTTGCACCCTTTTGGTCGTATACACCATTTGGATAAGCCCAATATTCTACAGGCATGCCCACAATTTTTTCCAGTTTTGTTTTAGGATCTGACACCTGTTTCTTCCAGTCGGCTGCATCTTTGTACTTGATAACCATCGTGTGATCCCAGCTATGCAGCCCAATGGTATGACCCTTTTTTGCCAATGCCACAATTTCTTCGGTGGTCATGTAATTCTTTTTGTTGTAGGTGATGGTCATGATAAAGAACACTCCTTTGAATCCGTGTTTTTCCAATACACGGGCACCGATTAAATCCTGTTCAACCCTTGAATCATCAAAGGTGATCATGACAGGTTTTTCTGGAAGGCTTTTATTATAAACCAAATAGTCGTATAATTGAGCGGGTAGGATAGAGTGGTATCCACTATCGGCCAGTATTTTTATTTGTGCCGCAAAAGTAGCAGGAGTGACAGCATATTCACTTTTCATGGCATCCGTGATCCGGTGATAACACAGTACCGGCACTTCTGTTTTTGCATAAATCTGCGAAGTGGTGTTCTTGACTTGTTTATCATCGGAATTTTCTTTGCCGGCAACTGTAGTGGTTGCTGTTGCGGTATTACCGGTTGGTTGTTTTGCCTTTTGGCAACTTACTAAAGTTAAGACTAACAGTACCGAAATCAAAAGGATGTTCTTTATATTCATGCGATTAAGTTTATTTTAATAATCAAATAACGGTTAAATAACAGACTGCTAATATACAAAAACTTTTTGAAATATTAAAATTATACAAATTAATAATTTCATAATAATTTTTATAGCATGTAATTGAAGATTCTACTTCAACGATTCATAAATTACCTCCTGTATTTTGGTTCTTATTCCCGATTTAGCCAGTTTATTTTCCCTGTCATAGGGATAAGTCCTGTTGCTTAAGAATACATATACCAGATCGTTCACAGGATCTACCCAACAACAGGTTCCAGTATATCCGGTGTGGCCGTAGACTGCCTTTGGTGCCAATTCACAGCAAGGACTAAACTTGTGGTTTCCCGGAATTGGCTTGTCATAACCCAGTCCGCGCCTTCCACTTGCCGAAGTAGTCGTGGTGAAGAGTTTGCAGGTTTCGGAACTAAGGTATCGTGTCCCATCTATCTCTCCCTGGTTGAGGATCATTTGATAGATGGTTGCCACATCCTGAGCCGATGCAAATAATCCGGCATTACCGGACACACCTCCCAGAATGGCGGCATCCGGGTCGTGTACAAACCCCTGCACTTCGTTTCCACGGATATTATCTTTTTTCAGAGTGGGTGCTATTTCGTCCTTTTTATGTGTTCGCAATGGCAAATAAGACATGGTGGTTAGTTTCATTGGCTTATAGTATTCCTTGTCAAGAAAGGCATCCATGCTCGACCCACTGATTGTTTCTGCTATTTCTTTCAGTAAAATAAAATTTACACAACTGTAACAATAAGTTTTAGGCGAAAGATGGGTGTGTGCTATCAATTCCATGGCTGCATCATGCAACTTGTTATTCACGTAGAAACTATCCGATACCTGAATCGTAAATTGTGGGGTTGGAATTCTGGAAACCCAACCTTCTTTGTATTTAAACGCAGAACCTGGAATTCGGGTCTCTTTCAGCGTTGTATCCTTTGCAAAGTTTAACGAAGCCGGTGGATTGATTCTTTCAATGGGTAACCTGTGGAAAGGCAATCCTGCCGGCAGGCCTGATTCATGAAAAAGTAATTCTTTAATCGTAATATTTTCCTTATTCGTTCCACGAAGAAACGTAAGATAGTGGGATGCTTTATCGTTCAGGGTGAGTTTTCCGGTGTCATAAAGCTTCATAATAGCCAGCAGGGTGCCTGTAGTCTTCGATAGCGATGCCAGGTCATACATGGTGTTAAGTTCCACCTTTTGGGTGGAAGCATAGGTGTATTTCCCAAAACACTTGTCATAAAACGGTTTGCCATCTTTCATTACCAGCACCTGACATCCGGGGAAAACCTTTTCCCGGATACCCGACTGAACAATTGAATCAATCCTGGCCAACTTCCGGGCATTCATTCCCACATCACCGGGAGAATAGAGCGTTGGGGTAGCCGGAGTTATTATCTTTTTTTCGCTATTGGGCAGAGTCCCCTTTCCATAAGCAGGCGCAAATAAGCTATACCCTGCCTGGTTCATCAGGATGGTTGAAAATAAAAAGACAAAAATGGTGGTTATTTGTTTCTTCATGGCTTATGTATTATACCTGGGATAACCTTCGAAAATCAATTGTTAACAACACCCGACAAATGAAACTGTTCGAATGTGTAAATAAATTTAATGCAATAAATGTACTGATAACAATTCAAAGTAGGGCAATGATTAAATATTTATTTTTCATTATTGTGCTTTATTAAAATGAAAAAATGAAGAAAGCTTTTGTGTGTGTAATCCAATTAAAATTGATTATTTTGAAGTTCTAATTGTTTCAACTGACTTGAATGCAGTCAAATAGAGCAACTAAAACTATCTAATTCTTTTTTTGTTAGAAAGTGAAACGAAATATCTTATCATTGATTTTTTTA
>CAIYOZ010000025.1 GCA_903927945.1 uncultured Bacteroidales bacterium
TCGATTTAATAGAAAGCTATCGACACATAGAGGAAAACTATTTTTTCGGCTAATGCAGCAAGCAGTGGAGACGCCACCAACACCATTAAGAGATATAATTAAGAATTGAAAAATCAACTTGTTCTAAGCAGATAAGCAATTTGATTATTCAAAACAACATCTATCTTTGCAAAAAAACCACTTTATGATTAACGAACGTTCCGAATCTATGCGATTCAATTATTATGATATATTTTTCAGTTATTACTTTAACAATGAGATAGCCTGTACAAAAATGGTTCACGACCATATGCTGGTGTATATTTATTCAGGCCAGTTAATTTTGGAGGAAGATGGTCATGAAACTGTCATAAATAAAAATCAGTGTGTTTTTCTGCGACGCGACAACCGGGTAAACATGAATAAACTTCCGATAGATGGCGAACAGTTCCAGGCAATATTTATGATGTTTAAACGTCCCTTTTTAAGGGATTTCTATCAAAAACTGGATAAAAAAGAGCTTCCTACTGAAGCTGAAAAACTCAAACCAAGCGTTATAAAACTTCCTCAGACCCCGGATATCGAGAGTTTGTTTCATTCCATGATGCCCTATTTCGATTCAGATAAAGAACCTTCAAAAGAATTGATGCAACTCAAGCTTCAGGAAGGTATTTATTCCTTGCTGAGCATTGACAAACGATTTTATCCGGCATTGTTTGATTTTACCGAACCCTGGAAAATAGATATTCTGGACTATCTGGACGACAATTACATGTTCGACCTTTCGGTAGAAGCGATAGCCGGTTTTACCGGACGAAGTCTTGCCAGTTTTAAAAGGGACTTTAAAAAGATAAGTCCGCTCTCGCCTCAAAGATGGCTGATGGATAAAAGACTGAAGGTAGCGCACGACAAGATACGGAATGAAAAACGCAAAGTGTCCGAGGTCTATCTGGAAGTAGGGTTTAAAAACCTGTCCCATTTTTCGAATGCCTATAAAAAGCAATATGGAATTGCACCGAGCAAATAGAGAAATGAGAGTTGAGAAATGATTAAACCCGAAAAAGAGATTGATGTTTAAACCCGAAATACTGCCTGAATTAAGGAATCGTTGGAAAGCTATTCAGAAAGAGATGTCCCGAAAAGGAGCCGATGGCTGCCTGATTGCCAGTAATGTGAACTTGTTTTATGTCGCCGATCGAGTGTATAGCGGTTATTTTTATTTACCTGTGAAAGGTGATCCGTTGTTTTTTGTGAGACGGCCAGTGGGACTCACCGGTTCAACCGTTTTTTATATCCGCAAGCCCGAACAGATCACCGTGATATTGGAAAAAGAAGGGATCGCGCTGCCACAAACCCTCCTGTTGGAGCTGGATGAATTGCCTTATAATGATGTGGTCAGGCAGCAATCCGTCTTCCTACCGGAACAGACCCTCAATGCCACGGCCACCTTACGCAAAGTGCGTTCTATCAAATCGGATTATGAAACAGGACTGCTCCGCCGCTCGGGGGAACAACATGCAGCCTGTTACGCCGAAGTTCCAAACCTGTACAAGCCGGGAATGACTGATATCGATTTTTCAATTGAGATTGAGAGGCTTTTCCGTCAACGGGGAGCCATTGGGCATTTTCGGGTATTTGGACAATCTATGGAGATATTTATGGGGAGTGTGATTTCAGGAGCTAATGCTGATAATCCCTCGCCTTACGACTTTGCTATGGGAGGAGGTGGACTGCACAACTCACTGCCGGTGAGCGTTAACGGCACTGTCATGACCCCCGGCACTACCGTCATGGTGGATATGGGAGGTACTTTTACGGGGTATATATCGGATATGACCCGGGTATTTTCCATTGGTAAGGTGTCGCCTTTAGCTTATAAAGCCCATCAAGTGGCATTGGAAATACAGAGTGATATTGAAGCCCTGGCTAAACCCGGGGTAGCAGCCTGCGATCTGTATAACATGGCGCTTGAACGGGTAAAAAAACAGGATCTGCTCCCTTACTTTATGGGTTACAGTCAACAAGCCGGATTTATAGGACATGGCATTGGTATTCAGATCAACGAATCGCCGGTATTGGCACCACGTTCCAAAGACGAGTTGAAAGAAGGACACATCTTTGCACTCGAGCCCAAATTTGTTATCCCTGGCGTTGGAGCAGTGGGTATTGAGAATTCTTTTGCCGTACATAAAAACGGGATTGAAAAGCTAACGGTATTGAATGAAGAGATTATTGAACTTTAAAAATTCTGTCTAAAACGAGGGAAAGACGAAGGATCGAAATTGAGCCAGTGAGCAAAGATGTTTGAGCCGCAGAGAAAACCATTCTTTGCGGCTTTTGTTTTAACTTTGCACGTAATTACAACAACACATATTAAATGAGGTAGTAATGCTATTTCGGGACAGCGATTTCCATATCGCGTTCTTCCTTATTCAACTTTAATATTCGCGA
>CAIYOZ010000026.1 GCA_903927945.1 uncultured Bacteroidales bacterium
CAGAAGTCCCGGAGAACGAAGTCCCGAATTACTTATCGGAGATTTTAAGCGTTTTACCAGCAAGGCAATCGTCAAGGCAATAAAGGATAATCCACAAGAGAGTCGTAAGGAATTTTTACTGGATCAATTTTTGAAAGCGGGATCAGAATCGTCAAATGTAAAGAACTACCAATTTGGAGACATGACAACAAGCCTATCGAATTGTGGTCAAATAAAGTCATCGATGAAAAGCTAAACTATATTCACAACAATCCTGTGGAGGAAGGAATCGTTTTCAGACCGGAGGATTATTTATATAGTAGTGCTGTAGATTATGCCGGTGGGAAAGGTTTGTTAGATAACGTGGTATTGATTTAGTAAATGCCACACGATACAATCGTGCGGCAGCTCGGGTGACTTTAAGAAATTCACAAGCAAAGAAATCATTCGTACTTTGTTGGTGGAGAGTACCGAGAGCCGCCGTGAATGGATGGTGAACCGGTTTGAATATGCGGGTAAGAATGACAAAAAGATCACCAATTACCGGTTCTGGCAGGAGGGTAATGATGCACAGGAAATATACCTGAACGATTATTTCAACCAGAAGCTAAACTATATCCACGAGAATCCGGTGAAGGCAGAAATCGTGAATCGGGAGGAAGATTACAGGTACAGCTCGGCGATTGATTGGGCAGGTGGAAAAGGGTTATTGGATGTTACGCTGGTTTGAGTTTAAGAGTTTAGCGGATTACAAATCCTTATAATACATTACGTTGGGATTGCAAATTCCAACAACCAGGCATGTCAATTTGTACATTTAAATGAATAGAGATATCTGTTGGGATGGGAATACCCATTTAGGTTGAACCAATTATTTATTAAAAAGAAATATCATACATTATCACAAATTGTGACCGGTTAGTGAATAAAAAAATGAATAAATATCAAGAAAGATATGGATAAGTTGACAGACGGAATAGCCAACATTGAAAACCGTATTTTCAACATTCGGGGTGTACAGGTAATGGTTGACAGGGATTTGGGCGAGCTCTATCAGGTAGATACAAAACGAATTAATGAGCAAGTAAGACGTAATCCTGATAGATTCCCTACCAGGTTTAGATTTCAATTGACAGAAAATGAAAAAAATGAACTGGTCGCAATTTGCGACCGGTTCGAAGTACTGAAACATTCAACTTCACTTCCCTATGTCTTTACTGAACAAGGAGTGGCTATGCTTTCGGCAGTATTACGGAGCGAAACGGCAGTGAAGGTAAGCATACTGATTATGGAAGCTTTTGTGGAGATGCGTACAGTGCTGAACCAACATGCTGGATTGTTGCAACGTATAGACAGAGTAGAAAACAAACTGTTGGAGAATGATACTAAATTTGAACAAGTATTTAAGGCTCTTGAAAGTAAAGAAGTGATAGTGAAAAGCGGGTTGTTTTTTGACGGACAGGTTTTTGATGCATGGACTTTTGTATCCGACCTTGTACGAAGTGCTAATTCATCATTGATATTGATTGATAATTATGTAGACGATACGGTATTGAAACTTTTAGACAAACGAGTCTCCGGGGTTACGGCATGCATTTATACTAAAACTATAAGCAGTCAGCTTGCCACTGATCTGTTGAAACATAATTCTCAATACGCCCCCATAGAAATACACGAAATGAAGTTAGCCCATGACCGATTTCTGATAATTGACCGTACCGGGCTTTACCACATTGGAGCATCCCTCAAAGATCTGGGGAATAAATGGTTTGCATTTTCAAAAATGGACGAAGAAGTAATTAACATACTGAATCTGTTAATTCAACAATAATGTCAAATGAAAACAACTTTGTTAACTATCATGAACGGCACTCCCACTTAACGAATCGTTGATAAAATACCAAATAATTGAATCTTTTAACATCTTCTCGGTTGTTTATTCTATTTAATTTATTAAATTTGTGCTTTATTAAATGTATTTTATTCTTTTCATAAAATAGTCTAACCCAGCGAATCCGGTTGGACAAAAAACTAACGTGACCTTTAAATAATCTTTGTATGAATCAAATCAAGTTACTCCTGACACTTGTTGTCCTGTCTTTCTGTTTTGTTTCCGGTCACGCCCAAAACATGGTGGATGCGGGCGCCAATCAAACCATCTATTGCAACGGTTCGGTTCAATTGAATGCCACCCCGATGAACGGATGGACGACCTTGAATAACGCCGGGATTGTCTACGGATTAAATTCAGTCTTTTTCACATCCGAACAGACGGGCTTTACAGTCGGCGGTTTTGGAATGCTCTACAAGACTACTGATGGTGGAAATAACTGGAGTCCTCAGGCCATGTTATCAACCGGTTCACTTAATTCGGTTTATTTTATCAATTCAACGACTGGATTTGTTGCCGGGGGTTCGGGTTTGATCCAGAAAACGACGGATGGGGGAAATACCTGGATTCAACAAACCAGTAAAACGACATCGTCGTTAGGTTCCATTTGTTTTACCTCCCCTTTGGTGGGTTACATGGCCGGGAGCAGGACGATTCTGAAAACAACAGATGGCGGCACTACCTGGACTCCCTACAGCCTGGACGCTACCACGTACATAAATTCCATTTGTTTTTCATCACCCGATACCGGGTATGCTGCCGGGGTTGGAGGCGTGTTGCTTAAAACAACTGATGCCGGCACCACCTGGGTACCTCAAATAACGGGACAAACCGCTGAATTCTATTCAATAGCTTTCACTTCGGCGACCACCGGTTATATTGTCGGGACTGGTGGAACGATCCTGAAGACCACGGACGGTATCAATTGGAGTAAATACACAGCGGGCAAAATATTCATGGAAGAAGGAGGAAGCATATCCACCACAAACAGCCGGCCGCTAGCATCAGCTATATTGCTTTCAGTATGTTTTCCAACGGCCACAACAGGTTACTGCGCGGGTTACTACCAGAAAAACAGCATTTTCATGAAAACGCTGGATGGGGGTGCTACCTGGTTTGAACAACCCAGTAATGCAGGGTCCAAAATAACCTCGCTATGTTTCCCTACTCAAAATGTGGGTTATGCCTCGGGAGGCGGTAATCTGCTGAAGCTCACCAACGGGGAACTGAAACCCATGGTATACAGTTGGAATCCCACAGAAGGATTAAGCAATTCTACTATCGCCAATCCGGTAGCCAGCCCAACCCAAAATACGCTTTATACGGTCACAGCATCCATCCCTGATAACGGATATACCGGTTATCAAAGTTTTACAGATACCGTGAAGGTAACGCTTGGAACATTCCTGGTCACACCCGCTGCCAACAAAACCATTGGGTGCGAAGGAAGCGTCAGGCTGGATAGTGTAAAAACGAACTTTTCAGGATCCGGGAGAGTCACCTACAAATGGGTACCATCGACAGGATTAAGTTCAGATACCATTATCAATCCGGTAGCTTCAGTTACAAGCCTGACCACTTACACAGTGACTGCTTCAACTCCGGGAGGATGTCAGGCAACGGGTCAGGTGAACGTGAGTGTGGTTCCGCTTACGGTTACTGCCACGGTCGATAAAACAGTAGTGTGCAGTGGCGCGGCACAACTGGCATCCACCACCAACTATTCGGGAACGAAGGCAGTGCATTACAAATGGACGCCGGCAACAGGCCTAAGCAACGATACCCTGGCCAGTCCGGTAGCCACCGTGAGCAGCCAGACAGTATACTCGGTAACAGCCTCCACCGTGACAGGATGCAGTGCCGTAGGAAATGTCACGGTACGGGTAAGCGGCCTGACTGCCAATGCCGGGGCAGATAAAACCGTTCAGTGTGGTGAAACAGCCCAACTGGATGGCGTCACCACCAATTATAACGGGACAGGCAGGTTGCGTTACAAATGGACACCCTTGGCCGGACTAAGCAGCGATACGATCGTCAATCCCAAAGCAACTGTTTCAGCTAATACAACGTATACGGTAACGGTGACAGCTTTCTCGGGTTGCACAGCAACAGATAATGTCCTGGTGAGTGTAATTCCGATCACAGTAAATGTGGGTGCTGATAAATCAGCCGCATGCGGCGTACCGGTTCAACTGTCAGTGACCTCGACCAACTATACCGGGACAGGATTAAAGTACAAATGGACTCCTGCCACCGGATTGAATAACGACACACTGGCGAGCCCGGTTGCTATGGCCGGGAATATCACCTATACCCTGACGGTTACTACCCCAACAGGATGTACGGCATCGGACAATGTGGCGATCACAGGCATTTCACTGGATAAACCGGCATTAAGTTATATCGGCATTAACGGTAAAAATAAAAACGTCCTGGTATGGACTAAACCGACCAGTGGAAAAATCAACTCCTTCAATGTGTACAAGGAAACGAACGTGTCGAATTCTTATACAAAGGTTGGATCGGTGCCCATCGATTCAGCATCCGTTTTTGTAGACCAAAGCTCTAATCCGGATGTGCAGTCGAACAAATATAAGCTCTCCGTACTTGATGCCTGTGGCAATGAATCCGCATTGAGTGATTATCATAAAACCATGCATTTGAGCATCAACAAAGGAATTAATACCATCTGGAATTTAATATGGGAAGCCTATGAGGGTTACACAGTTTCCACGTATAATATTTACCGGGGGACCACACCTGACAAAATTCAAATCATCGGTTCGTTATCCGGAAGCAATACCCAGTTTTCCGATTATACAGCCCCGGCAGGCTATGTGTATTATCAGATTGAAGCCGTCAGCACGGGAACATCAGGAGTGAAACAGGAAGTGAAATCGAATGTGTTGTCTACTGTTGAAACCGTTGCCTTTACTTCCCGTTCGAACATAGCCACCAACAAAAGCGGCATGGATGGACTGAATGAATTAAAGGATATTTCAGATCTTCTTTCAATTTATCCAAACCCTGCTACAAGTACCATTCAGGTGAAGGTGGGACAATCCGGAGTAAACGACCTGAAAATCTGCATCTACAATGCCATGGGCGTGCCTGTATTGACTGAAGAAACCCTTCAAAACGAACCTGAAATGAATATCAGCAACCTGACAAATGGCATTTACCTGTTGCAGGTGAAGACAGATAAATACGTAGGGATTCAAAAATTAATCATACAGAAGTGATCGTGATTCAAGACACTCACCAATAACGGATCGGCTTATCAACATTTTATGATAACAGGATGCCTCCAACTCCCTCACGATTGTATTGTGAGGATGATACAATCGGGATGCAGCTCAGAGAGCGTATTATGGAAAAACAAACTTGCCTGTTATTTGTTTACTCTGTAGAAGATATAACAGTGTCTTTTGATATATTGATTTACACGCCAAAATAGTTGTATCTTTACAGAGTAGATAAAATTTGAAGCGCCATGGTTATTACAATAGAAAAATCGATGAAAAGCAAAGAGATCGAAAAATTATTGCTGAATTTGAAACCACGCAAATTGTTCCGTGCCCAACGTTTTTTGGGAAAGGTTAAATGGAACGAAGATGCCCTTGCCTATCAAAAACGTATCAGGAATGAATGGGATTAGAATACTGTGCGATACCAATCCGCTAATTTATTTGCTGGACGGCAATAAAGAAGTAGCAAAATTTTTAGACAACAAGCAGATACATGTTTCCGTCATTACAGAACTTGAGCTGTACGGGAAGTCAGATATGCCGGAAGATGCCTTAAAGATTATCGAGATGATGCTCGAAAGTTGTTTTATTACAGAAATAAATCAAGAAATAAAACAAATTTATAAGCAGATCAAGCGAAATTACACGATAAAATTACCCGATGCTATCATTGCAGCAACAGCAATCAGCCTTGATATTCCACTTCTAACTTTCGACACCGATTTTCAGAAAATACCCGATCTTAAAGTAATACTTTGGCGTCCTTAAAAAACTGATAATCATATTACACCCTTCCCTATTAAGTAGACCCCCGTCCGCATGGTTATATTCTTCATTAAATGTAAAGAAAGAGGTATCAATTTAGGCGGCATGATAACAAGCCTATCGAACTGTGTTAAACAAAGTGATTGATGAAAATCTTAACTATATTCATAACAATGCCGTGGAGGAAGGTATTGTTTTCAGACCTGAAGATTATTTGCGGTAGATTATGCCGGAAGCAAAGCATTTCAGCAGAAAAGTACTACTCTTTTTCTTAAAAGTACAATTGCCGGGCTTTTGAAAGCATCTATCTTTGCACAAAACAAAGATAGCGTGAAAGATCACTGCTGAATTATGATTATGAATTTTAAAAAAGAACATTATGAAAAGAATTAGTCTATCCATTGCATTTGTATTACTAGCTTTTACCTCCTTTTCGCAAACATGGGTATCCGATCCGGCACATTCCCGGTTGGGATTCACGATTTCACATTTGACCATTTCACAGATCACCGGAAACTTCAAACAATTTGAGGTGAAGGTGGACAGCAAGAAAGCCGATTACAGTGATGCCACCGTGGAGGTAACTGCCCAGGTGACCAGTATCAATACCGATGTAGAGCAGCGGGATGCCCATTTGAGAAGTGCCGACTTCTTTGATGTGCAAGTATACCCTACCCTGGTTTTCAAGAGCACCTCTTTGAAAAAAACAACAGGCAATAACTATCAACTGGTGGGTAACCTGACATTACATGGAATTACCAAACCAGTGACGCTGAATGTGGTGTTGAATGGAACAGTCACCAATCCGATGAACAAGAAAGAAACAACCGGATTTTCGATCAAAGGTGTTTTGAAAAGATCGGATTTCAATATTGGAGGCAAGTTCCCGGAGGCAATGGTGGGTGATGAAGTAAATCTTAGTGCCAGCGCTGAATTAAGCCGTGCTATTTAAATTGTTTCTCCGGAAATAAGGCACAGCTACGACTAGTAGATTGAGCTTAACGTAAAGAAGGCGGGTGAAATACCTGCCTTCTTTACGTTATGTAGAGGTTTTGCTCTATTTTTGCCGGGAAAACAAAACACATAGTTCACATAGATACATAGGTCCACATAGTTTTCATTTAGAGATTGTGATCCTGTTGACTATATCTAAAACATACCTCAACAGGTAAAATTATAATAAAAAATTGAATAGCATTCTATGTGTTGCTATATGTTTTTGCTATATGGTTCTATGTGTTTTGAATTAATACGATCAGACCCTTTTCAGTCTGGCACCATAAACATGCGGATAGACCCGTTGTCCGTCCTCCATCTTGCTTTCGAACAGGATCACCTCCGAGAGGGTAAAACTACCGACATTGCTGAGCGGGAAAGAAGCCAGGTCAGTAACATTTGATGTAGGGCGCGTGAGTAATGTGATGTGCGGCGTGAAAGATGCCAGTTGCAATTCATATCCATTTCTGGCAAGCTCGCTATGCAGCTCACTCCGGAGACCTTGCAGTTTATCCAGATCACCCCCTACCCCTGCCCAAAGTGTATGAGCCCTGTTAAATGAAGGGAATGCACCAAGTTGGCCAATATGCAGCCTGAACCTTTTTTGATCCTTTACCACCTCCTCAAGGAGTTGGGTTAGTGCCGGAACTGATTCAGGAGACAGTTCACCCAGAAACTCCAGGGTGATGTGTAAATACTCCGGTGCTTTCCATTTGCCTTGTACCCCCAGTTTTTTCATCCTTGCCTGCGACTTCAGGAGGGATTGCTTTATATGCCCGGGCAAGTCTAAACCAATGTACAGTCTCATGGTTGTTTCATATCAGCATACAACAAAAACACATTTTGGATAGTTTGTGGTTTGTTTAAAAAAGGCATTGAATGATTTAAACAGGATTGAAAGCCCTACAAAACGGGAGAATTAAAGAATATCCATTGCAAATGGCTATTAGATTACCTTAAATTAACTGATAAGTACTTGGAACAATATAATGTTCTAATTCGAATCGCATAGAACCACATAGCAAGAACACATAGCAACACATAGTTTA
>CAIYOZ010000027.1 GCA_903927945.1 uncultured Bacteroidales bacterium
CCGGGAACACTCCCGGATCACTGACAAACTATTTAGAGACATCTGGTAGATAATCGTCTCCTGTAACGTACAATTACCCTACATTTTCCGTACCTGTTCCGTACCCTATAGACGGTACACGTACGGAAAATGTACGGTAAGGGTACGGAACAGGTACGGTACACCACTCGATTATCGAGAGTGTAAAATAAACTCTGTCCAAAAAAAGTGTTATACTTGAAAATTGGAACAGAGCATGGAAAAATCAGAAGATTACAAAGAATTACAGGCACTTGCATTGTCCCAGCTACGTAGCGGAC
The DNA here is from genome assembly GCA_903927945.1 of uncultured Bacteroidales bacterium. Lineage (GTDB taxonomy): Bacteria > Bacteroidota > Bacteroidia > Bacteroidales > Paludibacteraceae > Paludibacter. The sequence continues at coordinate 300 of CAIYOZ010000027.1, forward strand.
AATCTTTAACGGGCAAGGGAGGTGCATTTGCACCCCTTTTGAAGGAATTTATTGAAAGTGCTTTAAAGGCAGAAATGGATGTTCATCTTGATGAGTCTGAACGCAAGCAGGGGAACAAGAAGAACGGCAAAGGAGTTAAAACCCTGAAAACCTCATCAGGAACAATTACCATAGAGACTCCACAGGACAGGCTAAGTAATTTTGAGCCTCAACTAGTTAAAAAGCGGGAAACCGTTCTTGCTGAGAATCTTGCCCCCCAAATCATCAGCTTGTACGGTAGAGGATTAAGTTTCCGTGACATCTCAAAACACATCGAAGAGATGTACGACATGGAGATTTCCCATGCCACGTTAAGTGAAATCACAGAACGAGTCATTCCTCAAGTGAAAGAATGGCAAAACAGACCTTTAGAATCACTTTACACTATTGTTTGGATGGATGCTATGCATTACAAAGTAAGAAGTGAAGGAACTGTGGTAACCAGGGCTGTTTACAATATTTTAGCACTCAATAAGGCTGGCTTTAAAGAGCTTATCGGAATGTATATATCGGAAAGTGAAGGTGCTAATTTCTGGCTTACAGTTTTAACAGACTTAAAAGCCCGTGGGGTAAAAGACATTTTGATAGCCTGTACCGACAATCTAAATGGTTTTTCGGAAGCAATACTAAGTGTGTTTCCAAAGACTGAGGTGCAGTCTTGCATCATTCATCAAATCAGGAATTCGCTCAAATATGTGTTACACAAGGACAAAAAGGAATTCATGAGCGATCTGAAATTGGTTTACAAGGCTGTAAATAAGGATCAGGCCGAAGTAGAATTAGTGAATCTGGAAATAAAATGGGGAAAGAAGTATTCGCTAGTCATTAAGTCATGGAATAATAACTGGTATAAGCTATCTACTTATTTTCAATACGATGTGTTAATCCGAAAACTGATCTATACCACAAATGCAGTCGAAGGTTTTCACCGTCAAGTAAGAAAAGTAACCAAAACAAAAGGGGCTTTTACAAGCGATATGGCACTTCTGAAATTAATCTATTTAACAGTAGAAAACATTTCTCAACACTGGAAGAATGCTGTAAAAGACTGGTCATTAGTCCTTCAGCAGTTTTACATAAAATATGGTGACAGAATAAAATTGGATCTGTAACCAGTACACTTTTTATCCAATTTTAAACGCAAAGGTAGGTCACTTCCCTAACCTGTCAAGGGTATATAAACGGCTTGAAGTAAGCCGCCCTTGACAGGTTATGGAATTAACCTAAAAAAGCATTTAAGATCGGAAAAAAATAAAAAAATGTTACCTTTGAAATAAATAAGTGAATTAATAGACAGAGTTAAATTTACACTCCCCTGATATCACCCGATTATCAACTGAATTTAAATTCTGTAATGGAAGAAAGATAATTTAGAACTATAAATAGGATAAATGTATTTGATCTATGTTTGAAAGGAGTTTGAATAAACAAGTAGAGAAATAAAATGAGAAATAGTGGCTTATCCCATTAATCCTCACAATTACATCCTTATTGATGACTAACCTCATAGATGTTGAAAAAGTTTTTGTATTTTTGATTATTAATTTATTAGATGATGCTTTACATAAAGAGTTTTTCACTTGGACGACC
>CAIYOZ010000028.1 GCA_903927945.1 uncultured Bacteroidales bacterium
CTGATGGACAATACATTGAACAGGTATGGAAAGCCGTAAATTATTACGACGAATTAATAACTGAAAGACAAACGATTCTGACAGGCGATTTCAATAGTAACAAAATCTGGGATCAAACACATAGGGCAGGAAACCATTCTTCTGTGGTTGACAAATTGGCAGAAAAGGGAATAATTAGCGCATATCATAAATTCTTTGAGCAAGAACAGGGAAAGGAATTTCACCCGACTTTCTTCCTTCAAAGAAACAGAGACAAACCTTATCATATCGACTATTGTTTTATGACAACTTACACTTACAAGAAAGTGAAAAATTTAGAAGTTGGAAAATACGAAGATTGGATAAAACATAGCGACCATTTACCGCTTATTGTTGACTTTGAACTTGAAAAACAACTAACACAAATTGTCGAAAAACAATTAACTACCGCCTAAGAAGGAATTGCACTGTGCGTGTAGACGAATTTTTCGATCATGTTGAAAAAAGAATAACCAAACATTATGAAGAAAATTATTTACTTAAACAGTAGAGCAGAAGATGATTTGGTATCAATTTTAGTAGGATTCCGTTGGAAAGAAAGCTTCGAATTCAGTCACCTTGATTTGTAATACCTCAAAAAGTACGGAAAACGCTTTCGTGACCTTAGGACGAAACGATTATCTATGAAGTACCTTTGATTAATCACAAATATTTTTCATACATTTGCAGTCAACTAAATTTGGAAATAATATGCATACAATAACACCACAATACATTAAAGATACTGCCGGCAGAAAAATGGTTATTTTACCTGAGAAAGACTTTGACAGACTTATCGACGAGCTAGAAGAGTTAGAAGATATACGACTTTATGACAAGGCAAAAAAAGCTGACAATGGCGAACGTATTTCTTTTTCGGACTATTTAAAAAACAGAAAGAAAGAAAATGCCGGACTATAGAATTGTTTTATCAAAACAAGCTCAAAAAACCCTGGATAAGTTTTCAGACATTATTGCTGAACCAATTTTTAATGCCATTGCTGACTTAGCTAAGAATCCTCGTCCAAAAGGAGTTAAGAAGCTAAAAGCCAGAGATGGTTATAGAATTAGAGTGGGTAACTACCGTGTTATTTATGATATATATGATGCAGAACTCGTTATTGATATAATTACATTGGGTCATAGAAAAGACATTTACGATTAATAGTTTAACCAGGAGGCAAGTCCATTTTATTGTTAAGCAATAATTAAACGCGAAACTCTATTAATTACTAAGCTCTTTAAATTGGCAGCATCGCTTCCACACGATTGTATTGTGTAAGAGTAAGTATAATCTTCACGCCTGATAATTATATAGAGCAAAAAAAAGACTGCCCAATTATGAGCAGTCTTTTTTGATTGTATTCAACTTTTCCAACCTTCGGTACTTTGGAAAAGTTAAGAGAATTAGAATTGACGTTCGGCCAATCGTTTGTAACCATCATAACGCCATTTGGCATTTGCCTGGGCAGCTACGAACAATTCTTCGGCTTCGGCAGGGAATTGCTTGGTCAGGGAAGTGTAACGTACTTCACCTTTAAGGAATTCCTGGAACTTATCCCATTGAGGTTCTTTCGAGTCCAATGTGAAGGGGTTCTTACCTTCTTCTTCCAAGGCCGGATTGAAACGATACAGGTGCCAGTAACCACATTCTACAGCACGTTGCTGTTCGTCTTGTGCCTTACCCATACCTGCACGAAGTCCGTGAGAGATACATGGGGAATAAGCGATCACAATCGATGGTCCATCATAGGCTTCCGCTTCGCGAAGTGCTTTCAGGGTCTGTGACTGATTGGCACCCATGGCAATCTGAGCCACGTATACATACCCGTAGGTAGCAGCAATCATTCCAAGGTCCTTCTTACGAACGCGTTTACCGGCAGCGGCAAATTTAGCTACTGCACCGACCGGAGTCGATTTGGAAGCTTGTCCACCTGTATTCGAATAGATTTCGGTATCCACCACCAGGATGTTTACATTTTTACCCGAAGCAATCACGTGATCCAATCCACCGAAACCGATATCATATGCCCATCCGTCACCACCAATGATCCATTGTGATTTTTTGATGATATACTGGGTCAGTTCAGCAATTTGAACGCAATATTTACAGTCACTTGCTTTCACCAATGGGGTGATTTTAGCTTCCAGTTCTATTGTTTTATCAGCATTATCTTTGAATTCGATCCATTCAACAAACAAACCTTTCAATTCGTCCGAACAGCAATTATCAGCAATAGCTTCATTCATGATACGAACCAGACGTTCGCGCATGTTATCGTTGGCAAACACCATACCCAAACCAAACTCTGCATTGTCTTCGAACAAGGAGTTAGCCCAAGCCGGACCGTGACCTTCGTCGTTGGTTGTATACGGAGTAGAAGGAGCAGAGTTCGAATAAATAGAGCTACAACCCGTTGCATTGGCAACCATTTGACGGGCACCGAACAGTTGAGTCACCAGTTTCACATACGGAGTTTCACCACAACCGGCACAAGCACCCGAGAACTCGAACAACGGCGTAGCCAATTGGGAGTTTTTCACGTTAGCTTTTACATCTACCAGGTGTTGTTTGGTCTTCACTTCATCAATACAGAATTCCCAGTTAGCCTGATTTGGATATTGAGAATCGATATGCGTCATGTCCAATGCTTTGTTTCCTTTATTTCCGGGACAAACATCGGCGCAATTGCCGCAACCTGTACAATCGAGCACATCAACCTGAATACGGAAAGTTGTTCCGGCAAATTGCTTGCCATTCGTCTTCAACATATCGGTAAACGGTGCTTTTGCCTGTTCTGCTTCATCCAGGATAAATGGACGGATCACAGCGTGAGGGCACACATAGGCACATTGGTTACACTGGATACAATTTTCGGAGTTCCAAACGGGAACGAACGAAGCGATACCACGTTTTTCATATTTGGAAGTTCCCTGTTCCCAGGTACCATCTTCACGACCTTTGAATGCTGATACAGGAAGATCATCACCGGCCTGAGCATTGATAGGACGTACAATGTCGCGGATAAAAGCAGGTACAATATCAGTAGCAGCTTCTTTCTCGTCGAGTAACAAGGTCCATTCCACAGGGACTTCAACCTTCACATATTCACCACCACGATCGACAGCTGCATAGTTCTTGTTGACAATGTCCTCTCCTTTTTTACCATACGATTTATTGATGGCATATTTCATTTTCTCAACAGCCAGTGCGTAAGGAACAACATTGGCAATTTTGAAGAATGCTGATTGAAGAATAGTATTGGTGCGGTTACCCAGTCCAATTTCTTCGGCAATGTTGGTAGCATTGATAATATACAGATTGATATTATTCAGCGCCAGGTATTTTTTCACCTTCACCGGAAGGTTACGAAGGACTTCTTCTTTGTTCCAGATGGTATTCAACAGGAATGTACCGTCTTTTTTCAACCCTTTGGTTACATCGTATAACTTCAGGTAAGCCTGTACGTGACAAGCCACAAAGTCAGGAGTAGTTACCAAATACGTAGAACGGATAGGAGTTTCACCAAAACGAAGGTGCGAACAGGTAAACCCGCCTGATTTCTTAGAGTCATAAGCAAAATAGGCCTGACAGTATTTATCGGTGTTGTCACCAATAATCTTGATAGAGTTCTTGTTAGCACCTACCGTACCATCAGCACCCAAGCCGTAGAATTTAGCTTCGAATGTACCTGCTCCACCCATGGCGATTTCAGCCTTCATTGGAAGAGACGTAAAGGTAACATCATCAACGATACCTACTGTAAAGTGATTTTTTGGTTCCGGATAAGCAAGATTTTCGTAGATTGAAAGTACCTGGGCAGGAGTGAAGTCTTTAGAAGACAATCCATAACGGCCACCAATCACCAACGGTTGGTTTTCAGTACCATAAAGTACATCTTTTACATCCAGATACAATGGTTCGCCGGTAGCACCCGGTTCTTTGGTGCGATCGAGCACACATATACGTTTTGCTGTTTCAGGCAATACCGATAAGAAGTGTTTCGCAGAGAACGGACGGTAAAGGTGAACAGAAACCAATCCAACCTTTTCGCCTTTGGCTACCAGGTAATCGATTCCTTCGCGGATAGCTTCGGTAGAAGAACCCATGGCAATGATCACACGATCAGCATCAGGAGCACCGTAATAATCGAACAAGCCATATTTACGGCCTGTAATGACCGCCAGTTTGTCCAAATAATCTTCCACAACGCCCGGAATGGCATCATAGAAAGGATTACAAGCTTCGCGGGCCTGGAAGTATACATCCCCATTTTGGGCGGTACCACGGGCAACCGGATGTTCAGGGCTTAACGCACGTTCGCGGAATCCTTTTAAGGCTTCCATGTCGAGCAATGGAATTAAATCTTCCTGATCGATTTGTTCAATCTTTTGAATTTCGTGAGAAGTACGGAACCCGTCGAAGAAATGTACGAAAGGTACGCGGGTCTTGATAGCAGCCAGGTGAGCAATAGCCGACATATCCATTACTTCCTGCACGGAACCGGTGGCAAACATGGCACATCCGGTTTGACGGACTGCCATGACATCCTGATGGTCTCCAAAGATAGAAAGCGCATGAGAAGCCAACGCACGGGCAGATACATGGTAAACTCCGGGAAGTAATTCCCCGGCTACCTTGTACATGTTCGGTACCATCAACAGCAACCCTTGTGAGGCGGTGTAGGTAGTGGTTAACGCGCCAGCCTGTAGAGCACCGTGCATAGCAGCAGCAGCTCCCGCTTCCGATTGCATTTCCTGTACTTGTACCTTTTCGCCGAAAATGTTTTTACGACCCACTGCAGCCCATTCGTCTACATATTCAGCCATAGTCGATGACGGAGTAATTGGGTAAATTGCAGCTACTTCGGTGAACATATACGAGATATGTGCAGCAGCCTGATTCCCATCACAGGTCAAAAATTTTTTTGATTTAGCCATTTTGTGAATGAATTATTAGACCCCTAACCCCTAAAGGGGAATA
>CAIYOZ010000029.1 GCA_903927945.1 uncultured Bacteroidales bacterium
AAAAAGGAAAATGAAAATGCCGGCCGAATCAAAGCTGTACCTCGCCAGGAAAGGGAATACACCGAGATTAAACGTCAACAAATAATTAAGGAAAATCTGTTTATATTCTTATTACAGAAAAAGGAACAGAACTTTCTGAATATGTCGAGTGTAGTACCCAAAGCTAAAATGATAGACAAACCCAGTGGGGGTGGCAGTCCGGTTTTTCCGAAATCCATGATGATCATCGTATTGGCATTTTTAGCAGGGCTTATCATCCCTATCATAATCATTACCATACGTGACTTACTGCGTTTTCAAATTGAAAATAAGGATGAACTGGAAGCTATGTCTGTTGTTCCGGTGTTGGGTGAAATACCGAAGAGTACTCAGGAGGGGAATATTATTATCCGTGATAACAGTACGAACCGATTTACCGAAATGTTCCGTTTGCTGCGTACTAACTTGTTGTTTGTGCTGAATACACCCGAGAAAAAGGTAATCAATATTGTATCCAGTGTAGGAGGTGAAGGAAAAACCTTTATTTGTATTAACCTCGGGATGAGTTTAGCTATGTTGAATAAAAAAGTACTGGTCATAGGGCTGGATGTGCGAAAACCACGCTTAGCCGAGTACCTGGGAATGGATAATTTTACAGGAATAACGTTGTACCTGTTGGGTAAAGATTCTGCTGATGGATTAATTCGCCCATCCGGTGTACATCCTAATTTGTCTATTATCACAGCAGGGCCTGTACCTCCTAACCCCAATGAAATGATGGCTTTGCCTGCACTGGATGAATTGATTGAAAAATGCAAAGCTGATTTCGATTATATAATTCTGGATACTGCTCCTATGGGCATTGTGTCCGATAGTTTTGCACTCAACCGTTTTGCCGATGTAAGTTTATATGTGGTACGGGCTGAATATACTCCCAAGAAAAACATAGATGATGCTACCAAACTGTTTATGATGCAGAAAGTAAAGAATATGTATTTTGTGTTGAATTCATCCGACTTTAAAAAATCATCACACCGTTATGGCTATGGACAGAAATATGGCTACGGATATGGTAATAAATATGGCTATGGGTATGGATATGAGGAAGAATCTACTGGTAGGTAGTAGGTAGTTGAAAGTTCATAGTTTCGTAGTTAATAGTGACTCACTAATTATCTCCCTTTGGTCGCTGATTGTTGGTTCCCTCAAGAGGGACTTTGAAGCGTGCGATTAATGGAATTGGTAGAAAATCAGAATTCCCGACCCCCTAAATCCCCACAAGGGGGACTTTAAAGTGTGACTGTATGAAATTTCGGGAAAATTGGAATGATTTTTTCTATTCGGGAGGTTGGAGTTCCAACTCCGACCAAAATAACAGACCCCTATATCCCCGCAAGGGGGACTTTTGAGCATCCAATGAATGCATATTGTTGAAATTGGAGTGGATTGTCACTAAGGTTAATTTCTATGCATTAACCATATTTTAGTAAAAAAATGCAAGCTTGCTTACATACATACTGTATATTTGCGAAGATAATGTAAATAACATTGGAAAATCTTACTTGTGTGGGTAAATAAAATAGCCCCGTAAGCAGGATACGGGGCTAAGTGATGAAACATAAAATGCTTCGAACGTTTAGGCAGTCGCTGTAGTTGTGAGAGACGAGGCGGCTGTTTTTTTTATGTCTGCATTTTTGTTTCGGGTACTTCGGCTACGGGTCAATGCCATAAACGGAACAAAGAACTGATTCAATTCCGCTATTAATGGCGTAAAATCCACTGCAGTGTTGTGTACCTGTGCCAAATCAATGGCTTTTAATAAATTGGATATTGCACTGAGAATTGACGGCTTCAGGTTTAGCTCATTTTTCATACGACGGGCTGAATTATCAGCATTACGTGTCGCACAATTTAATTCTATCCTTTTTTTCAACACATCTAATTCATCAACATATTCGTTGATTCCTGTCGTTGTGGCTGCCTGTTTCAATTCAGGGCTTCCCGATACAGCAGTAAGAAAACTTGTTACTGATTTTTCGGTTACCTTCGAATTGTTTTTTACAATTTTCAGCAGATGCTTTTTGACCAGTGTTGCAATCAGAAAGGCTGCTCCACTACTAAATCAAAAAGCGGTTTAACACCCAGGGTTTCCGGATTGTAGTTTTCCACAATCTTTATTGCCCCGTTTACCATACCCGGGATTTCTTTTATCCGGATACGAGTTAAGTAAGAATATTCTAGTTTCATTAAATTTTTGTTTTATGATCACCAGCTTCCTCTTCATTTCAAGGTATTAACTATCCTGCAATTCACCAATACTAAAAATGATTATCCGCTGATAATCAGGTGAATAAATATATTTTGTTTTGCAACAAAATAGTTTACAATTTTAGACAAATATTTTTGAAATTGCAATACTAAGTTATCAACAATCACATAATTAACTAAAAGTTTTACGATAAAATAA
>CAIYOZ010000030.1 GCA_903927945.1 uncultured Bacteroidales bacterium
CCTCCAAATCCGGGTGAACTTATCCGTTCTGAAAAATTGATAGAAATGTTTGCGGAATTACGTAAACGATATGACTTTATTATTGTAGATACCAGTCCGATTGGAATGGTTACCGATGCATATTCATTGGCTCATTTGTCTGATGTAAATCTATTCGTAGTTAGAAATTCAAAAACAAACAAAACCTTCTTCAAAAAACTAAGTGCTCAATTAAAAATTGACAATCTTCCAAATATATATACGGTATTAAATGATGTTTTGGATGATGGTAGCCGCTATTCAAGATATAAACTTTATAAATATGCATATCTGTTTGGTTATAGTTACGGTTATGCTAGCAAGAAGAAAAAAGGTGAGGCTGACAAATATCTTCACTACTACGAAGATGATTCTGAATTATAAAAACAATCAATCACTAATCATATTTTTAAAATGAAAAAAGTAGCTTTAATTACAGGAATTACAGGGCAAGACGGTGCATACCTGGCCGAGCTTCTCCTAAAAAAGGGATATATTGTCCACGGTTTAAAACGTCGCTCGTCACTTTTTAACACGGATCGTATCGATCATTTGTATCAGGATCCACATGTTGACGACAGAAATTTAGTGTTGCACTACGGGGATATGACTGACTCAATGAACCTGACGAGAATTATTCAGGAAACTCAACCTGATGAAATTTATAATTTAGCGGCAATGAGTCACGTTAAAGTGAGTTTTGATACGCCCGAATATACTGCTAATGCCGATGGTATTGGTACACTGAGAATTCTGGAAGCAGTTCGGTTGCTGAATATGACAAAGAAAACCCGCATTTATCAGGCTTCAACCTCTGAATTGTATGGTTTGGTGCAGGAAGTTCCACAAAAAGAAACTACTCCATTCTATCCCCGTTCCCCTTATGCTGTTGCCAAAATGTATGCGTATTGGATTACCGTAAATTACCGCGAAGCTTATGGAATTCATGCAAGCAATGGAATTCTGTTTAATCATGAATCTCCTTTACGTGGCGAAACGTTTGTAACCCGTAAAATCACCCGTGCTGCTGCCCGTATTGCTATGGGAATGCAAAGCAAATTATTTCTTGGAAATCTGTCTTCCAAACGTGACTGGGGACATGCAAAAGACTATGTTCGTGCTATGTACCTGATTTTACAACAAGATGAACCAAGTGACTATGTAATTGCTACCGGAATCACTACCGAAGTTCGCGAGTTTGTGCGCATGGCTTTTGGTGAAATTGGTATTATCATTGACTTTAAAGGAGAAGGTATTAACGAGAAAGGGTATATCGGCAACATTGATGAAGCTGTATTTACTGAACATGTTGGTGCTGAATTTCTGGAAGGAATAAAATCTATAAAAGAAGCAGTTGTAGAAGTTGATGCCAATTATTTCCGTCCTACAGAAGTTGATTTATTGATTGGTGACGCAACAAAATCACGCACCCGACTTAACTGGATTCCTGAGTACGACTTGAAAGGATTGGTGGTGGATATGATGCGTTCGGATGTAAAACTCATGAAGAAAGAAACTTACTTGAAAGAAGGTGGTTTCAGAATTTTAAACTACTTTGAGTAATTATCAGCAATCAGTGTCATGAATAAAAATGCTAAAATATACATTGCCGGCCATTTGGGAATGGTCGGTTCAGCTATTAAACGAAACCTTGAAGCGAAAGGATTTACAAACTTCGTAACACGTTCACTTGACGAATTGGATTTGCTGAAAGAACAGGATGTTGGACACTTCTTTGAAACAGAGAAACCTGAATACGTGGTGCTTGCTGCTGCCAAAGTGGGTGGAATTGTGGCCAATAACACCTATCGTGCTCAGTTTATTTACGAAAACCTGATGATTCAGAATCATGTGATTCATCAGAGTTATCTACACGGAGTGAAAAAGTTATTATTTCTCGGATCGTCGTGCATTTACCCACGAATGGCTGAACAACCAATTCGAGAAGATTCATTGCTTACAGGCGTTTTAGA
>CAIYOZ010000031.1 GCA_903927945.1 uncultured Bacteroidales bacterium
CCACGAAGCATAAAAATCAATGATACAGGGTTTATCCCCCAAGTACTTCCATTCCGTTGGATTCGCTTCGAAATTGTCTACTTTTGATAAAAATTCTGTCTTGGTTAATTGAATTGTTCCCATTTTATTTTCTGTTTTAACTTGATTGTTTTCTACTGTTCTTTTCTTGTTCTTTGTTTCGGGAGTTGCAAAAAATGTAAATCCGAATACTGTACTTACAAAATTGATTTCTTCAGACAGTCCTGATTTTAAATAAATATTTCCTTCTCATCCTTAAAACAAAAGCTATAAAGCACATCCCCAGACAGATGGTTCATCATCATCTATTTTTTGTTCGGTTTCAAGTTCAGGATAGCCGAGGGAAAGAAGCATTTCTGATATTTCTTTCCTGCTAATTTCATCGGTATGCGATACCAACACTTTGTTCTCTATCTGATCTATCTCAGCTCCAAAAACACCTCGTAAAGTTCCCAAACTTTTTAGTGCCTTGTTTGAGCAGGACATGCATTCTGATTTTGATATTAAAAATGTGCTATACATGATTTTATTTTGTTGGTACGTATTTTTCCGTCTTAATAATTGCTTTATCTTCTGTGCGAATGGGTTTTTGGCATTGTCCTCCCATACAGGTTATATTTAGCATGGCCTGTGAACCCAGAATTATTGCTCCAAAAAGATAGATTGATTCGCGATTGTAATAATAGGCTATTCCCAAAACTCCGGCTAAAACAAGCCTAAAAATACGTGTAGGTCCCCAACCTTTAAAATAATCTTTAATTTGTTTCATTTTTTTTCTTGCTAAACATATCGAAAAATAAATATCCCAGTAAAGCTCCATAGGCAACTGTTATGTAAGGATTTGAGGTTATGGGGCAGGTACCGCTTGCACAACCCACAAAGTGATAATATGAAAATCCGGCAACGCCACCGACAATTATCCCCGTTATTTTTAAGAGATGCTTTTTGATAAAATGCTTCATTTTGGTTTTTGTTATAGTTTAACACAATACGTTCAAATAATAGCTCATCCTTTATTTTTTCAGCAGGACCTCAGTTATCACTTTTTGGAAAGATTCTTTTGGCATAGCACCTTGCGCAACTTGTGGTGCACCCTTCATTGGACAAAAATAGATAGTCGGGATACTTTGAATGCCATATGCATTGGCTATTTCCTGTTCACCATCGATATTTATTTCGTAAATATTGATTTTACCGTGATATTGTTTGGCTAAGTCTTCCAGAATCGGAGCAACCATTTTACATGGTCCGCACCATGTTGCATAAAAATCAATGATACAAGGTTTATCCCCCAAATATTTCCATTCGGTTGGATTCTTTTCGAAATTGGCAACCTTTGCTATAAATTCAGCTTTCGTTAAATGGATGGGTCCCATTGGATTGTCATGATAAACTTTTACTTTTGCGGTTTCTTTTTGCCTGTTTATCCACATATATGAAGCTATAATAAGCACAAGCATTATCCCTATATAAATAGATCCAGTCTTTTTCATATTCTTAGTGTAATTTTGCAACAGTTTTTATTCAACTTATTTTCCGATCCAGGCTTTGCCATGCACCCCCGTTGTAGACCGATGAATATCCTTTGGAAGTCAGGATTCCTTTAGCCGAGGCGCTTCGCATACCCGAGGCACAACAAGTAATGATAGTCCTGTTTTTATCTTTCAGCTTGCCCAGGTTGTTCATCAGTTGATCCAGTGGAATGTTTACCGACCCCTGGATATGTCCGGTGGAGTATTCTCCCTTGCTTCGAACGTCTATAATCAGGGCGCCTTGATTCACCAGTTCTGCAAAATCTGTTTTTGGACCAAAGCCCAGTAAGTTCTTGAGTGTTGATAGCATGTTTTTAAAGTATTTGATGTTGATAACGATTTACATTTAACCACGAGCCCCCATCGAAGCATTCAATGCCCTGAGAGGCTAAAAACTGGGTTGCCACAGCACTCCTGCCGCCACTGGCACAACAGAGCACCAAGGGCATTTTCAGTCGTTTAATTTCATTCAACCGTTGTTGAATTTCCTGTAATGGCACGTTGATTGAATCGGTCACGTTTCCACCCATAAATTCTGCCGGGGTACGCACATCCACTATAGTACCCAATTTTTCTTTTATAATCTTTCCTATTTCCATATATCTTGTTTTTTATTTGTCACACAGTTTCAAATTCAACCTGTTTCTTTTGATTCAGTGCCTTTTCCCGGGTGCAGGTGTTCCATAACTGGTACCCGCCTGAAAGGTTTAGGGTGGAGGTAAACCCGTGCTGGGTCAGTATCCGTTGTGCCAGGTACCCCCGCAGCCCACCCAGGCAATAGATAAAGATGCGCTTATCCCTGGGAATTTCAGTCAACCGGCTTCTCAGTTCATCCACCGGGATATTCAGGGCGTCTCCAATTTTGCCCGCACTGTATTCGTTTTTAGTCCTCACGTCAATCAGCACGTCATCCGGAGTAAGTTGGTCAAATTCATTCCAATAAAAAATCATTGACCTTTTCTGTAGAATGTTTTCCGCCGCAAATGCCGCCATATTCACCGGGTCTTTTGCCGAAGAGAAAGGTGGAGCATAGGCATGCTCAAATTCTGTCAGGTCGTCAATCGTCCCGTTTCGTTTAATCACCAAGGAGAAGATATCCATCCGTTTATCCACACCCTCGTATCCGGCTATTTGTGCACCGAGCAATCTTCCATCTTCCGGAGAAAAGGCGATCTGTATGGTCATTTGCTTCGATCCCGGATAATAACCGGCATGCGATCCACCGGTCACAGTCGAAACCTGGTGCTTGATAGTTGATGCTTCAAGCTGTTTTGAGGACATTCCGGCGGTGGCTACGGTCATATCGAACACCCGGACGATAGCAGTGTTAATGGAGCCTTTATATTGCTTAGACGGTCCGAAAACCAGGTTGTCAGCACAAATCCGGCCTTGCTTGTTTGCCGGTCCTGCCAGGTAAGTAATCATGGACTTGTTGGTAACCGGATTTTTAAACTCAATGGCATCACCCACGGCATAAATATCCGGGTCGGACGTTTGCAGGTATTCATTCACATAGATTCCCTTTGCATCGCCAATTTTCAGGCCGGCTTCCAATGCCAGTTTTGTATCCGGTTTAACGCCAATGGATAGTATGACTACATCGGCTTCCAGTTCATTTCCGTTGTTCAACAATACCTTTAGTCCTGCTTCTGATTGTTCAAACCCACTGACAGCCTCATTCAAATGCAGATGCACACCCTTGGAACGGATATGTTCCTGCAGGATGGCTGCAATGGGAAAATCAACAGGAGGAAGTATCTGATTGGCCATCTCCACAACGGTCACATCAAGACCCAGCAAGTGAAGGTTTTCAACCATTTCCAACCCTATAAATCCGGCACCGATGACCACTGCTTTCTTCACATTTTCCTGTTGTACGTAGCTTTTTATGACGTCTGTATCCACCACATTTCTCAGGGTGAAGATACCTTTATTCGTAATTCCGGGTAAGGCAGGACGCACAGGTTCTGCTCCCGGTGACAATACCAACTTATCGTAGGTTTCTTCGTACACTTCACCCGTGATTTGATTCCGGGCGGTCACTGTTTTTGCAGTCCTGTTAATGGCTGTCACTTCGATTAATGTCCTGACGTCAATGTGAAACCTTTTGTTAAAAGAAGCTGCAGTCTGCACAAATAAAGCATTCCTGTTTGTGATGACATTTCCGATATAATAAGGCAACCCGCAATTGGCATACGAAATGTATTCTCCTTTTTCAAAGATCACTATTTCGGCATGTTCATCATTCCTTCGCAATCGGGCGGCGGTACTTGCTCCGCCGGCCACGGCACCAATAATTACATATTTCATAGTTGAATTTTTAGTGTTATTTATAGCAATACCTTATTTCTGGACCGGAAGCTTGTTTGCAGCCCAACCGGGAAAACCATCCATCATTTGATAAATGTTCCTGAAGCCGCTTTTCATCATATGATCAACAGCCATTCCACTTCTATGGTTCGTGCGGCAGTATACAATGTATGTGGCATTACGCTTGAGTTTGTCAATTTTGTTGAATGCGTCGCTCTCGTGTATATCAATGTTTAAGGCTCCTTTTATATGGCCTTCCTTAAACTCATCGGGAGTACGAACATCGAGTACAATCAGCTTGCTGTCTTTTTGAAGCATTGAACTGACCTCTTTCGAGTTTACCTCTGTTTTATTCTGTGCTTCCAGGGTCATGAATGTTGACAATAATAAAACAAGAACCGGTATTATTAATTGGATTTTCATAAATAGTCGTTTTTAAAATCGTTTATTTGCACGTTTTGATACCAAAAGGCATGTACAATGGGCATACTCTGAATAAGCCCGTAACAATAAATACGCCGGCTAAGACAAGCAGAACAATCGCTAAAGTCCCTGTAATCACATTCAAAAAATACAATCCAATAATAACCAAGCCTACCAGTATCCTGATAACTCTGTCGATAGTTCCCACATTTGTTTTCATATGATTTCTTTTTAAATTGTTTATATTCATTTGACGATGCAAAGATATAGGTTTATTTTGAATTACAATAGTATCACTACTTAAATTATATTAATATCACTAATTAAATTATTTTCATATCACCCATTGAATTATTTTTACTACTTTTGTACCCTGAAATCAATAATAAGAACCTGGTATATGTTACTAAAGAAACAACTGAAGAAAGAGGTAGCATTAGAATTATTCAATGACAGTGATAAAACATTGAATTTTATTGCTGAAGTAAAATGGGAGAATGGGTTCATTTGCCGGAAATGCGGCCATGACAACTATTGTGAAGGGAAATCAACCGCTTCACGCCGCTGTACGCGCTGTAAAACAGAAGAATCTGCCACGGCACATACCTTGTTTCATAATTGTAAGTTTCCGATCAATAAAGCCTTTTATATTGCGTACACAGTTTGTGTGGAAGGCAAGGACATTTCATCGTATGAGTATTCCGATCAACTGGGTTTGAACCAGATGACCTGCTGGAAATTCCGGAAGCGTATCAAGGATTGTGTGCTGAAACATAGTGCTGAAAAGGAAAGTGTCGCACTTCAAACCATCCTTTTATCGGGATACTGATAAACCTTTTACAAGTATTCTTTCCTTTTTTTTTACAATACATGCCGGCTTTCTTCTACAGGCTCATACTCTTCATATCTGTCCATTCCAATCTTTAAGTTGTGATATATTCCTACTAAAAAAAGAATTACCGTGAAATAGCATGGTTATTACAAATAATGTTCGTACTTTTGCGAACTACGAACACAATAAAGATATTGCTATGGATTCATTCAAAAATAAAGAGTATACGATTGACAACGAACAGCTTGCCCGTTTTGCAAAAGCCATGGGACATCCTGCACGCATCACCATTCTCCAATTTTTAGCTTCATTGGACAGTTGCTATTTTGGGGATATACACAACGAACTACCCATAGCTAAAGCCACTGTATCACAACATTTGAAGGAATTGAAGGATGCAGGTCTTATCCAGGGAGAAATAGAAACACCGAAGGTAAAATACTGTATTAACCGCGAAAACTGGTTAAAAGCACAAGCTTATTTCGATACATTTTTTACTTTAAGAAAAGAAAAAACAACTTGTTGTAATTAAATAAACAAAAAAGTTATGATCATTGAAATTTTAGGAACAGGATGTTCTAAGTGCAAGACACTTGAAAAAGCAGTACGCGAAGTCGTAGCGCAAAATGGAATAGATGCCGGTATCAGAAAGGTAGAAGACATCATGGAAATTATGAAGTTCAACGTTATGGCCACCCCCGCGTTGGTAGTTGATGGCAAAGTAGTGGTAAAAGGACGTGTACCGTCACATGATGAATTAAAACAAATACTAACCAATTAAATTTACAGTTTATGAAAAAGATCATTTCAGTATCAGTATTCGCACTTTTAGTTGTATCGTTTTTTACAGTGAACAGCCTTGCCGCTGATAACAAAGCACAAGCAAGCGTATCTAAATCCGCAAAGGTAGAGGTTTATTACTTCCATTTTACCCGCCGCTGTGCCACCTGCCAGGCCGTTGAAACAGAATCTCAAAAAGCCATTGCTGCACTTTATCCGGTACAATCTAAAAAGGGTTTGATCATCTTTAAAGCAGTGAATCTGGACGATAAAACAAGCAATGCATTAGCAAAGAAATGCAATGCTGAAGGTCAGGCATTGTTAGTAATTAGCGGTAATAAACGGATTGATTTGACTGAAAAGGGTTTTATGTACGCCCTTAATAGTGCTGACAAACTGAAAGCTGAATTAAAGAAAGCGATTGACCCTTTAATGAGATAATTTGAAGATGTATTGATGTGTTGATGTGTTGA
>CAIYOZ010000032.1 GCA_903927945.1 uncultured Bacteroidales bacterium
AATAAAAGTTCTGTTGGTAATAAGAAGGTCGAGTTAACAGAAGAACAGATAATTTTATTGAAGCTGAGTGAAAATGATATACAAAATGGCAATTTAATTTCTCAATCAGAATTAGATAAAAAGCGATTTGAAATGGCTAAAAGAGTTGTAGTCTGGACAATTACTGCATCTAAACAGCGCCGGGAGATCCTGAGATACTGTGCTCAAAAGAATGATTCAACTCTTTATGCTGAAAAATTAATTAAACTGATAAAGGTTCAGATTCATATTATTTCAAAGAATCCAAATGCTTTTAAACCAACTATCTTTGAAGATGTTCGGGTGTAATCACTCGGACATTTTAGTATCTACTATAAAACAACAGAATCAGAATTGATCATTGTTGCATTTTGGGATAATCGTCAAGATACAAATAGATTGATAGAACTAATAAAATAATAGAGTATTAATTTACGAATTAAATCCTTATGCTCAACATCTACCGTGCTTCAGCAGGTTCAGGCAAGACATACCGCCTCACGCAAGACTATATCCACTTGTTGTTCGATCCTCACAAAGAACGGGCACATCGTCGTATACTGGCGGTTACCTTTACCAACAAAGCCACCGACGAGATGAAGACACGCATCCTGAAGGAGCTGCATATTCTTTCTCAAGGTGAAAAGTCGGATTACAGGGCTGGATTAATGAACAAGTTCCGCATGGCTGAAGAGGCCGTAAATGATCGTGCCAGACATATCCTCACCACCATTCTGCACGATTATTCTTCGTTCTCAATTAGCACTATCGACCGTTTTTTTCAACAGGTTATACGTTCCTTTGCCCGGGATATCGGAGTTCATGGGGGGTATAATCTTGAACTGGATAATTCGTCTACCTTAGAGCAGTCAGTGGATAACCTCTTTCTCGACTTGTCAAAAGACGAAAACAAGCAACTGTTGCAATGGCTCACCAGCTATGCCGAGGATCGTATTGAACAGTCGGAAAACTGGAATATGCGAGGCAATATCATGGAATTGGGGAAAGAGATTTTCAAGGAAAGTTACCAGCATAAGGCAGAAGCTACCAACCTTAAATTACATGAAAAGGAGTTTTTGTCCAATTACCGCAAGAGTTTACGTGAGATAAAAACAAATTTTGAGGCTCGGGTGAAACAAGTTGCTACCAATGGGCTGAATATCATGGCTCGGAACGGACTCACCCATGAAGATTTTTCCTATAAAACAACGAACGTATTCGAAAAACTGATTAAAGGAAAATTAGAACTGAGTAACAGGTTTATAGGTTTTGCGGATGTGGTGAGTAATTGCTACACCAAAACAAAGCCGCAGGATATTAAAAATGCCATCGAGTCGGCTTATGAGCTGGGTTTGCAAAAGTGCTTCCTTGATTTGGTGGAACTGTTCAGGGTAGATATTGTAACTTACAATTCGGCATTGATTGTATTGAAGCATATCAATACGCTTGGCATTTTATCGGATCTGGCAATCCAGATCAAAAAACTCACCGATGAGCAAAACACCATGTTGATTTCGGATTCAAACATGCTGCTCAACAAAATTATTGACAACAGTGACACTCCTTTTGTGTATGAGAAGACAGGCATTCAGATTGATAATTTTATGATCGATGAATTTCAGGATACATCGTTGTTGCAATGGGAAAACTTTCACCCCTTAATGTCGAACAGCCTGGCAGCCGGAAAATTCAATCTGGTGGTGGGTGATGTAAAGCAAAGTATCTACCGTTGGCGTAACTCCGACTGGAAACTGTTGGATGAACAAATTCTTACTGATTTCAGAAAGGAGCAACTGCATGAAGAAAACCTGGATACTAATTGGCGAAGTGATAAGAATATCGTTGATTTCAATAATTCATTTTTCTTTCGGTCTTCTCATCTGTTGCAGACTAAGCTGAATGAAAACCTTCAGCCTGTTTTAGCCTTATATCCGGGATTGGAAGCATTAACCCATAAGATTGATCATGCCTATGAAAATATCCTTCAGAAAACCTCAAACAAAGCTGGAGTTGGACGTGTACAGGTGAGTTTCATCGCTCGTGATGAAAACGAAGATGGTTGGAAAGCCGAAAGCCTGAACCGATTACCCGGTATATTAGAAGACTTGCAGATTCGTGGTTATCGTCCTTCGGATATTTGTATACTGGTACGCAAAAATGAAGAAGAGCAACAAGTGATTCGTAAATTGCTTAACTATAAGACGACTCCTGAGGCGAAGTTTGGCACATGCTACGATATAATGGGCAACGAAGGACTTTTAGTGGGTACAGCCGCCTCTGTGCGTTTTATACTGGGTATTCTACAACTCTTTGTCAATCCAACCGACAGTATTCAAAAGACCATTGTGAATTTCGAATATGTAAGGGGCAAACAAAATAAGACTGAGAATGAAGCATTAAATGCGTGTTTTACGTCTATTGAGTTGAAAGAAGGCGCCTTATCTCCTTTTTTTACGAATGAAGAAGATGTTGCACTGAAACATATCCAGCATAGTTCACTTTATGACATGGTGGAACAGATCATTTCACTCTTCGAACTGGGGAAATGGCACAATGAGGCGGTATTTGTACAGGCCTTTCAGGATGTAGTATTCCGTTATACAACTGGTAAAACCGCCGATCTGAACAGTTTTCTCACCTGGTGGAAAAAGAACGGTGAAAAACAATGTATCTCTACTCCCGACAACCAGAATGCCATGCGTATTATGACTGTTCATAAATCGAAAGGACTGGACTTTAAAGTAGTCATCATACCTTTCTGCGAGTGGGATCTGGACAGTAGGATGCGTAACATACTCTGGTGTGAGCCTGCTGTGGTACCATTCAATGAATTACCGTTATTGCCTATTGAATACGGACCTAAGCTTGGACAATCGATCTTTGCTGAAAACTATTTTGATGAGCAGATGCATTTGTACATCGATAGCCTGAATGTGGCTTATGTGGCTTTTACACGTGCAAAGAATGAATTGATTTGTATGGCTCCTGCTCCAAAGAAAGAATCAGAAAGTCTTGATAAGATTAATTCATTATCCGCATTATTTACGGCTTGCTTTAGTGTGCAAACTCCGGGAATGGATACTGAAATTATATCCCTGTCAGCTCCATTCAACAATGAATCAAAGGTATTCGAATTGGGAGTCCCAACCAAAGCTGTTTATGAGGATCAACCCAACACTGACATCAATGAAAAAATTACTGTTTATCCATCGGTGAGTAGTGCTGATCGACTGCATATAAAACATCAAAGCCTTGATTACTTATTGGATGCACAGCATCTGACCGATAGCCGGTTGAATTACGGAATTATTATGCACGATATCCTCCGTCAGATCACCCTGAAATCCGATCAACCAAAAGCAATTCTCGATTTAATACATAGCGGTCGGATTAGTGAAAAAGAGAGTAAGACTGTCGAAGAAGAATTACAACATTTCTGGAATCTTCCTGAAACAAACAACTGGTTTTCTGATGACACACGAGTGCTGAATGAAACCACTATTCTTTTGCCAACGGGGGAACAGTACCGGCCCGACAGAGTGATTATCCGTGATAATGAAGCAACTGTTGTGGATTACAAATTTGGTGAAAAGGAAAGTAAAACGTATATCAAACAAGTAAAAAGGTATATGGACCTGATAACGGAAATGGGATATCAGACAAGTGGGTATGTCTGTTATGTGAGCTTGAGGAAAGTGGAGATGGTTTTATAGAGCAAATAAATAGACTGATAAAAAGCGAGCTTGATACTTTATTTAGTTATCAAGCTCGCTTTTTATTTAATAGATATTCCTCTTACTATTCTCGCCATCCAATGTCATTTTCAAATTCCGGTGAGCCAGTTTATATCCCTTTAGGTTCAGCCATATCTGTTTTTCATATTTTTGAGGAACGTCATAATAACAACGATTATCCTCCACCACTACATTCTGTATGTCATCAAGGTTAAGTCCTGCTTCTTCTACCAGAAATTCCCTTAGATTGCCCTTGGTAAAGCCCTGTGCAAATCCGATATTCATATAGATGCTCACCGGTAAGCTGGCTTTTTGTGGCTTTACTGTGATGGTTTGAGGAGTAAACTGAATGTTTAAATCCGATTCCAGGGTTTTGATATCTTCCAGTTCTTCCGTTTTTACCAGGCAAATAGAAATTCCAGATTTCCCTGCGCGTGCCGTCCTGCCACTTCGATGGGTATAATATTCTGATTTTTCCGGTAAATGGTAATGAATGATATAATCCAGGTCTTTCACATCGATTCCTCTTGCTGCGATATCGGTGGCAACCAACAGGTTTATCCTTCCCTTTTTAAATCCCCGCATGACTTTGTCGCGCATTTCCTGATTCAGGTTTCCATGCAGTGCATCAGCTGATACCTCAAAACCTGCCAGTTGTTTTGCTAATCTCTTGGCGGCTACTTTCGTTCTGCAAAACAAAATGCCACGTTCATTGATTCGTTCTGACAAGAAAGCCTTCAGGGATTCCAGTTTCTCTCCTTGTTTGTAAATCAGGTATTGATGGTCGATCTTTTGATTCACCTGTTCTTCCGCATTGATTCGTATTTCTACAAAATCAGGATGCAGTGAATCCTTGATAATTTGTTTTACGTCGCTTGGCATAGTCGCTGTAAAGAGCATCTTGGTAATGTCTTTTTTGCACGATTTGAGAATGTTATCAATTTCTGTTTTAAAACCCATATTCATCATTTCATCGGCTTCATCCAGTACCAGGTACTTCAGGTCATCCAGGTTTAGTGCATTCCTGTCGAGCAGATCAAGTAATCTTCCGGGAGTGGCAACAACCACATGGGTGGCACGTTTCAGTTTTTGTATCTGGTCCTCGATGGGTGCTCCTCCATAGACTGCCTCGGCAAATACACGTGACAGGTATTTCGAAAACAGAAAGAACTCGCGGGCTACTTGTTGCCCTAACTCCCTTGTAGGAACCAACACCAATGCCTGTATTTTGGGTAGTTTTGGATTAATGTTTTGAAGGATCGGCAGGCAAAAGGCGGCCGTTTTCCCTGTACCGGTTTGAGCTACTGCCACCAGATCAGTATTGTGTTGAAGGATATGGGGAATGGCTTGAAGCTGTATGCCTGTGGGTACTGATATTTTGTTTTCTTCGAGTGCTTGTATGATGTTGGAATGAATTCCTAATTCTGAAAAAGTCATGGAACGAGTCTTTAGTAAAAATGAATATATGAAATGGGTTGTTCAGTTTTGAAATTCTTCTAAAAATGAACATGGATAGTGGTGATCTTTTTGAAAGTTTGTTTTAAAAGAAATTAGGTTTCAGCTTCTTAGCTTCATCTATACTCAACAAGTCAGGTTTTTTAATTTGTTTATCCCGTAACCCCTGGTATTCGGCAGCTATTTCCGCTTCATAAGCCAAATGATTCTTTTCACTCATAAGTTGGGCCACAACATGTGTGTTGACTGAAGCGTCTTTTACGTATACCACCGGTCCTTTGTAGTTGGGTGCAATTTTAACAGCCGTATGGATCTTGGATGTTGTAGCTCCACCTATCAACAGAGGCACTGTAAGGCCCGCCTTCTGCATCTCGGCAGCCACAATGGTCATTTCTTCCAGTGAAGGGGTAATCAAGCCGCTTAAGCCCACAATATCCACATTCTCTTCGATGGCAGTCCTGATAATCTTTTCTGTCGGTACCATCACTCCCAGGTCAATCACTTCGAAGTTGTTGCAAGCCAACACTACGGCTACAATGTTTTTTCCAATGTCATGTACATCCCCTTTTACGGTGGCGATCAGGAATTTACCTGCTGTTGAGCTTTGACCGGGTACTTTCTCAGCTTCAATAACCGGTTGTAGTATGGCTACCGCTTTTTTCATGGTACGGGCAGTTTTCACCACTTGAGGCAGGAACATTTTCCCAGATCCGAATAAATCACCCACGATATTCATACCGCTCATCAAAGGCTTTTCAATGATATCAATGGCAGAATCGTAATGCGTCAATGCTTCGGCAAGGTCTTCCTCCAGGAATTCGCTGATTCCTTTGATCAAGGCGTATTCAAGCCTTCCCTGCAGCGGACGTGAACGCCATTCATCTACTTTTTCCACTTTCTCTCCCGAGGCTGTGTTTTTTACTTTCTCTGCCAGTTCTATCATTCGTTCTGTAGCATCCGGACGCCGGTTCAGTACAATGTCTTCCACATGTTCCAACAACACCGGGTCAATATCTTCATAGATCTGAAGCATGCCGGCATTCACGATTCCCATGTCCATGCCTTCCTTGATAGCATAGTACAGAAACACTGAATGAATGGCTTCACGCACCACATTATTTCCACGAAACGAGAACGATAGGTTGCTGACCCCGCCACTGATTTTGGCATAGGGCAGGTTTTGTTTTATCCATTTGATAGCATTCAGGAAGTCAACGCCGTAATTGCTGTGTTCTTCAATGCCGGTGGCAATGGCCAGTATATTTGGATCAAAAATTATATCTTGTGGCGGGAAACCTACTTTGTCGACCAGTAAATGATAGGCACGGGTACATATCTGAATCTTACGTTCCAGGCTGTCGGCTTGCCCCTTCTCGTCGAAGGCCATCACAATGGCAGCAGCCCCGTAGGAACGGATTTTCCGTGCTTTCATGAGGAAATCTTCCTCGCCTTCTTTCAAACTGATGGAGTTGACAATGCATTTTCCCTGTACACATTTCAATCCCGCTTCTATCACTTCCCATTTCGAGGAGTCAATCATCACCGGTACCCGTGATATCTCTGGTTCGGAAGCCAGAAAATGCAGGAATGTAACCATTTCATCCTTTGATTCCAGCATGGCGTCATCCATGTTGATATCGATAATCTGAGCCCCTTCATCCACCTGTTTCCGGGCAATTCTTAATGCTTCCTCATATTTTTTTTCATTAATCAGCCGTAAAAAGGCCTTTGATCCCGCTACATTGCAACGCTCGCCAATGTTGACAAAAAGCGTCCTTTCTTCCACTTCCAGCACTTCCAGCCCACTTAACTGCATTTTAGTGCTGGCAGTTCTACGTGTCCTTACCGGTGCATTCTTAATTAACTCCTGGTAGGTGGCAATATGATCGGGTGATGTACCGCAACAGCCGCCAATGATATTCACCAGTTGTTCATCGATATATTCTTTTACCTGCAATGCCATAGTTTCAGGGGTTTCATCGTATTCCCCAAACTGATTCGGTAACCCCGCGTTCGGGTAGGCACTTATGAAACAGGAAGAATGTTCGCCAACTTCATGCAGGTACGATTTCAGATCTTTTGCTCCAAACGAGCAATTCAGTCCCACCGATAACAGGTTGGCATGACCTACCGAGGCTAAAAAAGCCCGAATGGTTTGTCCTGACAATGTTCGTCCGCTGGTATCGGCTACAGTAGCTGAGAGCATGAGTTCAACCCGTTTCCCGAGCTCTTTCATGGCTTCTTCAGCTGCAAAGATTGCTGCCTTGGCATTTAAAGTATCAAAAATCGTTTCTATCAACAAGGCATCAACTCCTCCTTCTATCAACGCCAGTACCTGTTCTTTATAAGCTGAAACCAGGTCATCGTAGCTCACTGCCCGATAGTCGGGGTGATTTACATCGGGGGACATGGAGGCAGTCTTGTTGGTAGGTCCTACTGCTCCGGCTACAAATCGTGGTTTTTCCGGGTTCTTTGCCGTATATTCATCTGCCGCCTTTCGGGCCAATAGCGCCCCGGCCAGGTTTATCTCACGTACGAACTCACCCATGCCATAATCCTCCATGGAAATACGTTGTGCATTGAACGTATTTGTCTCAATGATATCAGCTCCCGCCTCCAGGTATTCGGAATGAATCGAACGGATTATCTCAGGTTGTGTGAGCACCAGCAGGTCATTATTTCCTTTGACAAGGCTTCCCCACTGGGCAAACCGTTCTCCCCGGTAATCCTTTTCCGTAAGCCTGTGGCGTTGAATCATGGTACCCATGGCACCATCCAGTACCAGGATCCTATGTTCGAGTTCATTTCGTAGTTTCATGTTTTCGGTTTTAGATAGACAAAGATACAGCTAAGTAATTAATAATTAAACAAAGAACAATTAATAATTCAAAGTGTTGAATTGAAATTTTAATTATGAACTTTGAATAATGTATAAAAACGCCGAAAGAAGATACTTTCAGCGTTTTATAATAATAGTTTAACCTCTAAGGGCATATTATCCCCCTTCAGGGGTTAGGGGTTCTTATTTGATCAACCCTTTTCCCGTCATTTCTTTCGGTTGAGGAATGCCCAGTATTTGGCATATCGAAGGTGCCACATCGGCTAAGATACCATTTTCTACTTTCGCTTCCTGACGTTTGGTAACATACACAAAAGGTACCGGATTCAACGAGTGTGCTGTGTTTGGTGATCCATCTGCATTTTCAACATTATCCGCATTTCCATGATCGGCAATGATAATCACTTCATAATCATTGGAAATAGCTGCTTCCACAACCTTTTCGGTGCAAGTGTCAATGGTGGTGATGGCTTTTTGAATGGCAGCATAAATCCCGGTATGGCCTACCATATCGCCGTTTGCAAAGTTTAGTGCAACAAAGTCGTACTTTTGGGTGTTCAAGGCAGCTACCAGTTTGTCGGCAACTTCAGGGGCACTCATTTCAGGTTGCAAATCATAGGTGGCCACTCTGGGTGAGGGTACCAATATTCGTTCTTCCCCGTCGAACTCGCTCTCGCGACCCCCTGAGAAAAAGAAGGTTACATGAGCAAATTTCTCTGTCTCGGCAATGCGCAATTGTTTCAATCCCAGGCTCGATATATATTCTCCCAGGGTGTTCTGTACATTGTCCTTGTCGAACATCACGTGCAGACCCGTGTAGGATGAATCGTATGGTGTCATGCAATAGTATTCCAACGGAATAGTGTGCATTCCTGCTTCCTGCATATCGGTTTGTGTCAGCACCACGGTCAGTTCTTTTGCCCGGTCGTTGCGGTAGTTGAAGAATATCACCACATCGCCTTCCTCGATGGTTGCCAATGGTTTGCCTTGAGCATCCACTGCCACCATAGGTTTAATAAATTCGTCGGTCACCCCTTCGTCATAGGATGCCTGCATAGCTGACAATACATCGGTAACAGGATTACCGACCCCTTTTACCAACAGATCATAAGCCAGCTTTACACGTTCCCAGCGTTTATCCCGGTCCATGGCATAATAACGGCCAATCACCGAGGCTATCTTGCCGGCCGATTTGGTCAGGTGTTTCTCCAGTTTCTCCAGAAATCCTTTGCCGCTGCGTGGATCGGTATCGCGTCCATCCATAAAGCAATGAACAAAAGCATCTTCAATACCGTATTCCTTGGCAATGTCACACAATTTAAACAAATGATCCAGCGAACTGTGAACACCTCCATCGGAGACAAGTCCCATAAAGTGTATTTTCTTTTTATGATCACGGGCATAAGAATAGGCACTGATGATTTCAGGGTTTTGTAAAATGCTGTTATCCCGGCAGGCAATGTTGATCTTTACTAAATCCTGGTATACAACCCGTCCGGCACCTATGTTCAGGTGACCCACTTCCGAGTTTCCCATTTGACCATCCGGCAGACCCACATCTTCGCCCGAAGCTAACAGTTGTGAATGTGGATATTTTTCCAATAATGAATTCCAATAGGGTGTTGGTGTGCTGTAGATGGCATTGGCATGGGAGTGATTCCCGATTCCCCAACCATCCAAAATCATAAGGATTGCTTTCTTGCTCATATTATTTGCTTGATTTTTATTTATTTATATCATTGTGGCGAATTCAGTGTCCCCAAAGTTCATACCCGCTTTTTTGAAGGTGCAAAATTACTCATTTTTACTCATTTGACCATCTGTTTCTAATAGTTCATTCAGAAATATTTACGGACATGCAGGTATGACTCAAAAATTAATTAATTCGAATCTTCCCGGAATAGTTTTTTCTGAAATAAGGGAATAAGGGTTTAGTCTGTTGGGTCATATTTTCTACGAAGGGTAAGAAATTACAAATAAGGTTTCTAAAACATTGTTTTAGCAAATTCATGAATCTATAGAACACCTATCAACTAATCAACCAATCAACCAATCATCTAATCAACCCACCAATCACTCAATAAACTCAATAAACTTAATTAACCAATTAACTAAATAACCAATCAACCAATCAAATAATCCCTATCTTTGCACCCCTAAAGGCTGAATGGTATGTTTATAGTAATTACATGTATGATTTCCGGAATCGGGGTGGGCTATCTCTTGCGACTGCGCAAACTACGTTTTATACATCGATTGGTATTAGTGCTGATCTGGTTGCTTTTGTTTTTGCTTGGACTTGAGGTGGGTGCCAACGAAATGGTTATCCGTGAATTTGGCTCACTTGGTTTCGAAGCCTTTCTATTGGCAGTAGGAGGTACCCTGGGAAGTGTCATCTTTGCCTGGTTTCTTTGGTTGACGGTACGCCCTAAAAAACAGGTTCAATGAAAGGAAGCCTGATCATCCTCTCTTTTTTTGCCACCGGAATCCTGCTGGGTATCTTTCGTATTTTCCCACACGATTTCCTCCACTACAACGTAAGTTTTTACGTCCTTTGCGGGCTTATGTTTTCAGTAGGCATCAGCATTGGCAATGACCCAACTTCCTTCCGTCAGTTCAGGAACCTCAATCCGCGTTTTGTTTTCTTGCCTTTGATGACTATTGCCGGCACCTTGCTGGGGGTCATGACAGTTAGTTTCTTTCTGAAGAACCGTTCCCTGACTGAATGTCTTTCCATTGGCTCGGGTTTTGGGTATTATTCCCTCTCCAGCATCCTGACTACCCAATGTAAAGGTGTGGAACTGGGCACCATTTCCCTGCTTTCCAACATTATGCGGGAAGTGCTGACTCTTGTCCTTGCTCCCTGGATGGTGCGCTATTTTGGCAAACTGGCCCCTATTTCAGCAGGAGGTGCCACAACCATGGATACCACTTTCCCCATTATTGTCCGCACTTCAGGAAAGGACTTTGCCATTGTTTCCATCTATCACGGCTTTATACTCGACTTTACCGTTCCTTTTCTGGTGACATTCTTCTGCAGCTTGTAGAAAAAGCGTGTAGCCCTAAATGGTCACACGCTTTTAATTCCTTCTTCGTAACTTATTCCTGTTTCAACTTTGCAATTATCAGGCTTTCATCCCACAGCTTTGATGCAACATCTGTATCAAAATCTATTTTTTCTTTTACTGCCGGTTTTGCAACCTTGGGATAATAATAACCTGAATCCATGGAATCTGTTTTTGCAAGCTCCAGTATATTCACAATAGCTTCTTCTGCACTATTACTGAGGAAAAACTCTAAAACGCGCATGAATAATTTCATGGCACCTTTTAGATTTCTGTAAATATTTGTCTTGACGAATCCGGGGTTGATCACATTAATTGGAATTGAATTATTCCGCTTCGTAAACTCCTGGGCGTGCAGGTAAACGGCGAGCATATTTTGTCCCCTGCTTTTCTTGATGGAATATCGGTTTTTCATTTGCAAGTCATCGAAGTTGATGGCTGCATTTCTCATGAGTTGTGCTCCAACAATAAT
This sequence comes from uncultured Bacteroidales bacterium, assembly GCA_903927945.1. GTDB lineage: Bacteria > Bacteroidota > Bacteroidia > Bacteroidales > Paludibacteraceae > Paludibacter. The sequence goes on from CAIYOZ010000032.1 coordinate 11,584, forward strand.
GACTCTGCCTTCACCACGTTTCAATTCCTCCAGCAAAAGAGTATCCAGCATAAACTTACACAGGTAGTTTACGGTAAAGCTCTCGTAAAACCCATCTTTTGTCTCGCGCCTTTCGGAATTAAAGGTACCGGTGGAGTGAATTAATAGTCCTATTTCAGGAGTCAACTTCTTTATTTCCGCAGCAAGAGCTTTAATTCCATCGATGGTAGAAACATCCGCCGCGATAAATGTTGCCTTAGTGCCACTCAGTTTGGTAAGCTCTTCCGCTATTTTTTTACCTTTTTCAGCATCACGCCCCTGGAATATCAGATCATTTCCTTGTTTTGCAAACGCTATGGCAGCAGCATGTCCAATGCCACCTGTTCCTCCGGTAATTATAATTGTTTTTCTCATGAGATGATGTGATTTAAAGTCAATTACCGGCCGGCGCAGGTCCTTTCTTTTCGATCAATTCTGTTGGTGTTTGTCCAAATTTCTTTTTGAAAGCGAACGAAAAATGCGATAACGTTTCGAAGCCTAGTTCCAGATAGATATCGGATGGTTTTCGATTTTTCTTTTCGATCAGGAAATAGGCTTCCTGTAGTCGTTGTTGTACCAGCCAATGAGTAGGCGTGGTATGAAAAATCTGCTTGAAATCACGTTTGAAAGCCGACAAGCTGCGTCCTGTGAGGTAAGCAAACCTTTCTACACTGACATTGAATCTGAAATTGCGGTTCATAAATGCTTCCAGATTGATTTTTTCGGGTACTGCATAGTCGAAAAACACACCCGCTAACTGAGGCTCATTTTGCAACAGGAGAATTAATAACTCTTCGTATTTTAAATCTTCAAATGCTTCCTCCAATTGCATGACACCTTTGTAATACGGTTTGATCGACTGGATAAAATCATCAATGCGGGCTGTCTGCTGAATACGTATAAAAGCATCGTCATACTTGTATTTTTCAGGTTGACCGAGCTTGTACTTTTTCTGAAACTGCTGCACAAAAGGAGTATCGAAGCAAAACAATATCGGTTCGAATGCCTCATATTTGTCCGAGATAAGGTATTTAGCCAGACAATTCTTCCGGCCAATACCACATTCTCCCTGCCTGAAAATATAGCTTTTATTCCCGTCGAAGAAGCTGATTTCACCACGAACGATGTACATAAACACCGTGTCGGGGATAAATTGTTCTTTTAGAATCTTTGTTTTGGTATTATTTACAATTTCTATCATTCGTCTTCATTCATCTTGTAAATTTAGTTTCAGGAATCTGGATTCCTTCATTTGATGAGGCCATATTTTATCATACTTTCGATGGTAACGTCTATAATTCCTTCGTTCGTGTCAATAGGTTTCCATCCTAATAAATTTTTAGCTTTTGCATTACTCACATTTCTATTGATTTTCAGGAATAAAGAAGCTCCCTTAAGCCGTTCATTAAACAAGGATCCTACATTTATCACCCAATTGGGTATTGTCCTTGTGGATACTTTTTGTGCAATGTCTGGATATTTACGCCTTAGTAATCGGGCTATTTCCGGCATCGATATCTGACCATCAGCCGAGGCGATAAAACGTTGTCCATTCGCATTGGGATGTACCATGGCCCGAATGTGTAAATCAGCAACATCCCGCACATCCACAATATTCAACGGAATGTTTGGGATTGCCGTCATCGTCCCATCCAGCATTTGTTGGATGATATGAAAACTACCTGAAACATGCGTATCCAGTGATGGCCCCAAAATAGCTACCGGATTGATTGTTGCAAATTCCAATGCGCCACCTTCTTTCTTGATAAAGTCCCAGGCTGCTTTTTCCGCCAGTGTTTTAGATTTCTCGTAAACCGACAATCCTCTTTCGTTGGTGTCTGTCCAATCAGCCTCTGTGGTTTCTATTTTCTTATCAAAATGACTAAATCCCACTGCACCGAAATTGGAAGTCATCACCACGCGTTTAACTCCTTCCTTTTTTGCAAATCTCAATATACGTATGACACCTTCCACGGCAGGACGAATGGCTTCCCTTTCATCATTGGGTATTTCAAAAAACACAGGAGAAGCTACACTCAACACATAACTACAGCCCTGCATGGCCTTTTCCCAGTTGTCATCGTTGGTCAACTCAACTTCTACAAATGAAAGATGATCAAAGGATGTGATACCGTGACTCGTCAGGGTGTTTATGATTTTGTCCTTACTTTTCAGACTACGCACAGTGGTTCTTACGGGATAGCCTTGCTGTAACAATTGAAGGATTATTTGTATTCCTACAAAACCCGTTCCTCCGGTTACCAATACTGTTTCTTTCTTTTCCATTTTCGAATGATTTATTTTCTGCAAAGGTCGGCATAATATCAATCCGTCACTTTCCTGAAAAGTCCAACCTTATTGTCTTGAAAAGTCCAACGAAAGATAGCATAAGCGTGATGACTATTGATTCTTAACAACAAACTCCTTATTTGCCTCATACCTGGGCAGGTTTATTTTCATTCTTTCTGCCATTTCCATCACATCCCTGGCATACGAATTTATTTCTTCCTGATTTGAATGGCCTGTAAAAATCTGTCTCAACGGTGGTAAAAATCGAACCGCTAATCTCATCCCAAAACTCATGAGCCAGGGCGGTACACTTAATATTTTTAGGTCGGGACTTTTCTGAATGTCAACATTTCGTGCGTTGAGCAAGGTCAATAATTCCTTTCCATTGTCTCTGACATTCTTCCAATGGTTGGTGGTCTGGAATGCCTCCAGCATACTGGCGCCCGCTTTCATAGTTTCTATATGTAAGGCGGAATTCATAACAAAGTGACCCAGAAGCCACGATCTAAAATCCTTAATTATGTTGCTTTTGAAACCTGCTGACTTGAACAACTCCATGACAGCAATGTCTCTCTCCGACAGTTCCGTACCAAAAGTCCCTATGATGATGCTTCCCAACATAGTGCCATTCAAAACACCCTTTTTGTCAAAGCCACCACCGGCTTGTGGAAACCCCCATACCAATTGTTCCGCAGTTAGATTCGCCACTTGTTCCAAGGGTTCCTCCCAGAAGTTATTAAAGATCAGTACGGTTGCTTTGCCAATTTTACCGGCCAGGAACGCTGCAACGGTTGTAAAATGAGAGTGTTGCACACTGACAAAAATCAGATCGTAATCGTGATTTGCAGGGATATCTTCTATCATTTTAATAGGCCAGACTTCTTGAATCAACTTTCCCCGAATACTTTTTCGGGCATCATACACATTTAAGGATACTGTTGATCCATATTCAGCTTTCCTGCCCGGTCGTACATAAAACTCTACGGTATGTCCCGCCTTCTCAAGAGCCCAGCCATATTGGGTGGAAATAACTCCTCTGCCAAACATTAATATTTTCATACTCCTTTTGTCGTGTTTTCTTTTTAATTTTCGATAACTTTTTACCATTTACCTGTCAATGTCGTTCATCTTAAAGAACTAAAAAATTGAAATTGTTAATACCCATCAGATTAAAAAAAGACCCATACAAATAATATCTGTACGGGTCCAATATAGTTTCCTTTACCTTGTATTTTTAAACTTAACTGTTCAGATAACATTGTAAATCAGCATTCATTAATTTAACTTTAAAGTGCTACATCAAAGCCATTCTTAACGTGAACATACTTGTTCTGTAAGTTTGAGTGTGTTATTTGACTTTGTTGATGTTCTATTTTAGAAAAATCTTTTTCAATAAATTCGAGCTTGAAGTTATCCGGTAGCTTTTCAACTTCTTCTTTGTTATCAATAAGATAATCGACAAAATCAAATGTAAGTCCAATGTTTCTTTCTACTGTTTCTTTATGTGTCATCTCAACGCTTTTTTAACTTTTTAATATACCTTTCTTTATACCATTCCCATCTGTCTTTCAAATCCTGTTCAGCATATTTTGATGCGTTTTTTAAAGAATCGATTTCGATGGATTTCTTTTCTTTGTCACCATTCGGCATTAATACATCCGGTGAAAAAAGCCATGGGCACAATCATAGCGTACAATGGCAATCCAGTTTTTACTTATCAATGATTCATATTAATACATGACATCAATTAACTCTCCATTTTCAGTTATAAGTCTGACCCTAAGACGATTTAATTGTTGATTATCTAAATATACAATAAATTCAATTTCTTTCATTTATGGATACTTAAAAATAATATTAATCAAATGTTTACAACAGGATTGCTGTAAATGGAGCAATTATTAAATGTGATGCAAATGTATAAATATATTTTAGAATTTTACTACCATAATCAATGTTTACCCTGCAAATATTATATACACTTCTAATCAACCGGATAACAAATCAAGTAAAAAATTGTTTATGAATCAATAACGGCAGAATATTATTTCATTCTATCCCTCTCCACCCTAATGGGCAGCTTATCTGTTTCATATTTAAGATGGCATACCTACTTTTTAGAATTCAAACCGAACCAATCGCATGGCGTTTTTGTGCTTTGACGAAAGGCTTAATAAACCAAAAATAAGGCGATGTCCATAAGGAAGTTTATCTATAAATACGGATTTGATACGCGACACCACTTCCATCCTTTTTAGTTTGGGGTTTAATTTATCAATTTCAGTCAGATCATCCACCGCCCATTTTAAAATATCTACTGCTCCCGTTGTGTCTTTTAAATTTTTATTTCCTAATCCTATGACGAAAGAGTTCATCACATCAAACGCAATTTGTCCGTGTGAGAAGTAAGTTGTCAACCTGTTGAGAAGCGTTTTTACTTCTGCCTCCGATAGATATTCCAATACGCCTTCTGCAATGATGAATGCGGGTCTGTCTGCGGGAATAATTTCTAACCAGTCTGAAGCAGTGATAGAACTTTCTATCATGCTGTATTCGTTCGTTTCCGAATAAAACTCTTTACGCAAACTAATGACCTCAGGATAATCAATGTCAAACCAGGCTACCGTAGAGGGCGGTTGTACTCTGGTTATCCGGGCATCCAATCCGCAACCCAGATGAACCACTACCGCATTCTTATTTTTTGTGATAAAATCTTTCGTCCATTCATCATATTGTTTTGCCCGGACAGCAAGTGTTCTCGCCCCGATTCTTGCCCCAAAACCTTCCTGTGTTGCAAAGTCATAGTCAACTTTCTCAACAATATCATTTGCGGTTCGATCGTTTAAAACTGAGTTCTTCGACCGGTAGTCTAATGCTTTGCCGGAAAGTGGTATAAACAAGGTCTCTTTTTCGTCTGTCAATTGAATGTTGGCTGTTGTCATAATTTTTAATTTCAGTGTATCCCCAAGTATTTCTCTTTGGGTTCTTGTGTCCCAGGTAATGACCAAGTCTACGCGCATTTCGCTGTTTGTGTGAGTATTCAATGTCACCCTGCTACAAAGTGAATGCATATGCAAAATAAGCAAAATTCACGTTAACCAACAATGTTTTTATGAATGCCCACCATTGTTAATAAAATATGCCCAACTATTTACTATAAAAATTAATTCTTTTGCAAACTCTTCTGATAAATTACTATCTTGACAATGTAGTATTATTGGCTGGAAAAATCCATTATTAAGAATAAGTCCTACTTTTGGGGTACAAAATACAACTGCATTAATAGACAAAAATTCTTTTCTTAAAATTTTGATAGTAATAGCCCTAATTATTTCAGGATTAATAGTGGTTTTCATGTTTATAGCAAGCACCATGAAACCTTTTCCCTTGCCATCTAATAGTCTTTGATTTGTTTCTTTTAATTGTTTGTTTGCTTTTTTGATAATTCTCCTTAGTGGTTCTTCCAAAGTGTCAACTTTACCATTTCTATCCCGTTTTGGAATTTTTATTTCATAGAAACCTTGTCCATCTTCTTCTATATCTTTGGGTACCGGAATGATACCTTGTATACAATCGACTATTCCTCCTTCTTCAAAGAAATCTTTGTCTAATACCTTTAGCTCAATGACTACTTTCTTTTCTAATGATATATAGTCTGCATTTGAAAAATTGGGAGACTTACCAACATAATTATCAACTCTTTCATAATTAATGCTCTTGAAAAGAATGTCAAATTCGTTTTCTATTTTTATAGCTTCATCTTTCATTTTCTAAAAATTACATCTAACGATGAGCTTATTTTCATATTCACTTTTATGGGATAATTCACTTTCGACCTGTGACAAAATGAAAAAGGGAACAAAACCTGTAAATCGCACGTTAGCCAACAAATAGTGCCACAATTTTCTCATTTAATATTTATATCCGAAAGGAACCATATAAACATTACTTAAATCCCAAAAATAATTAAGTCCTTTATCTTGATATTTAATTTCAACATAATCTATCGTAGGACTCAATTGATATTTTTCTATATCAGATAAATCTTCACTATATAATTTAAGTGATATTTTATCATCATTATCAGTTGAATGTTCAAATTCTATTAAAATTTCACCTCCTACAAAATCTTGATTTTTAGTAAAGGATTTTTTTGTCAATATGAAGCTTTTGATTAACCGAAAATTAGAATCATACATTTTGATATTTTTACTTGTTATTTTCAAAATTATTGATGAATAATAAACAAATCCTGTTTTAGGAGGAGAAAAAGAATCATCTGATTTTGAAAGTTTTGCATGTTTAAAAGAATATTTTTTTGTACATGAATTCAATACTCTATCAATGAGTCCACTGTTCTCATCAATATCAATTTTATCTTGCTTGGACTCATAATTGTGGATTTTAGTGACTTTTACTTGATCTTGTTTCTTGTTCTGATTGGAGTTTCCAGATTGAACACATGAAAATAAACATATAGAAAACAAAAAAATATAAGTAGGTTTCATAATAATATAATTTTAAAGGTGATAAGTATTTGCTTTTAATTAAATTGAAATTTCATAAATAAAAGTAAATTTTAAAACATACTAATTTTGATTATGAATTCTATTTTTTACCTACTGGCGCTTCAATTATCTCTTAACTTGGTGGACACTAATGACAATTAATCTATATTCCAAGTATTGATCGGATCTCCATCGAAAACATCATCAATTACTTCATCACTAAATCCTTTATAACCTCCATATTTGACATATCCATTATCATTATTATCCTCGAAATCATCATCATTCAAATCATCTTCGTTCCAGTCATCTTCATAAAATTTAATTATTCTATTTTTTATATTTGATACTCTATTAAGAATCTCAATTGTATTTATATCTAATGAATTTCGATGGGTATAATATGTTATATCTTTAATGTAATTTGGAGGTTTTATAAATTTAGATTTATTTCTTTTTAGTATTTGAATAAATTCTTCAATTTCATCGATCTTTATATTTTGTCCGGAATTTTCTCCGACAATTTGGTCAAATAAATCATGAAATTCAGAATCTTCAAAATCAT
>CAIYOZ010000033.1 GCA_903927945.1 uncultured Bacteroidales bacterium
CCTGCTAATACTATGCCTTTCATTTGATTAGTTTTTTCGTTACGGATATGATAGATCGAAGAGTTTGAAATATTTGAAGTTTACGGACTCCAAAATTATATATAATTTGGCAATTCACCTTCAGTTTAGCGAATTATTATTCCTCCAAATCCAAATCGCCGGATTTGTAAAGCTGGTAATTCTTGGCGAGCAACACCATGAATTTACTTATTTCAGTTTGAGCCTGAAGTGTTTCCTGACTTATTTCAGTTTTCTTCATTCGCAACAACATGATTCCATATTGAAAGTTGAAACAAAGTTCAATGTCACTGATTTGCATGTCCTCCTGTTGTTTTCTCAATTGTGCAATAAATGGAAGTACATGGTAAAATTTAGCTGCATAACCTGCTTCTTTTCCCGAACGTAAGATTCCTGAATGTAGTTCATCCAGTTCCAGAATGATATTTTTATTCAATTGAATATGTCCATCCGATTGCATATTTTCAAGTCGCATCATTTCAATCAGGCTTTCATACCATTCATACAGGCTTTTACGCTCATCATCCGACACCTGGTACTGTGAAATAATTCGTTCGTTTATGGTGTCGATATTGAGATGGAAGGCACGTATCATATCTTCCACCTGCCACATATACAGCAAGTATTCACAGATATTTTCCTTTTTAAGTTTTCTGGCTATAAACACTTTTTTCTATTTACGATTTAATTATTTACTATTTACAATTTAAAGACCTATTTATCTATCCCGATTAACCGATTAACTTAATTAACCAATATCAAAGTCCCAGTCACCCTCTTCATCCATAAACGTGGGTTCAATAAAATCATCAATTTCCCGACGGTCTTTCTTGGTAGGTCTTCCGGTACCCTGGTCTCTTCCGGTTTGTCCGGCCAGTTTACTCATTTCAATCAGCTCAAGTTGATCAGGGGTTGTTACATTCAATAGGAAATCCGGAACTAGCTTGGCATTCATTCGATTCTCAGCCAGTGCCAGCACCTTAAACGAAAATAAGATAGGATTGCGTTTGATGGATACAATATCACCCACTTTTACATTCCTGGAGGGTTTCACCTGTACATTCTGAATAATGACTTTGCCCTTCTTGCAAGCCTCAGCAGCTAACGATCTCGTTTTAAACAAACGTACCGCCCAAAGCCATTTATCGATACGAACTTCAGTCTTCATTTTCTTTAGTTGACTAAGTTAATTGGTTGATCAGTTAATAAGTTAATTGGTTGAATGGGTGATTGATAGGTTATTGAGTTATTATGTTATTATGTTATTAAGTTGACTGGTTGATAAACTAACGAACGAATTGACAAACCATTCAACTTATTCAACCAATTAACTAATTAACCAATTAACCAAATCACTTTCCATTAAACTGCGACATAGTCAACTCCAATCCTGCCAGGCAGAAACTTTTAATCATTTCTCCTGCCATTTCAGCCCTCTCAGGTAAAGCCTTTTCTTGCTCCTTCGTCCATTTTCCCAAGACATAGGCAATTTGTTGACCACGTTTGAAATCATCTCCCAGTCCAAAACGAAGACGGGCATAATTGTTATGACCCAGTATTTCTTCGATATTTTTCAACCCATTGTGACCTGCAGCCGATCCTTTCGGTTTCAACCGCAACGTGCCAAAAGGTAATGCAAGGTCATCCACGACCACTAATATGTTTTCGAGAGCGACATTTTCCTTGATCATCCAATACCGCAGGGCGTTTCCACTCAGGTTCATAAACGTGGAAGGTTTGAGCAGAATCAACGTGCGACCTTTCAGCTTCACTTCACAAGTAGAACCATAACGGTTTTCAGTAAAAAAAACATTGGACGCCTTAGCAAAAGCGTCCAATATTGTGAATCCTATGTTGTGGCGGGTATCCTGGTACTCGGCACCAATATTACCCAATCCAACAATTAAGTATTTCATGAATCAAATTATTTAGCAGCAGCTGTCGCAGCAGCACCACGGGCAGCTCTAGTCAATTTAACCTGTGCAACAACAGAATTTTTGTTATTCAGAATTTCAAGGTTGTCCAATGATACTTTTGCAACCTGGATAGATTTTCCTAATCCTAATCCGGCTACATCAATAATGATGTTTTCAGGAATTTGAGTATACAATCCTTTTACTTTCAGTTTGCGCATTTCAAGGCTTAATTTACCACCGGCTTTAACACCTTCGGCCAATCCTTCAAGTTTAACGGGAAGTTCAACAACGACCGGTTTATCTTCTGTCAGTTGTAAAAAGTCAATGTGTAATACTTTATCACTTACCGGATGAAATTGCAATGCTTTCATGATAGATTTAGTCTGTTTTCCATCAATGTCCAAATTTACAACATATACTTCCGGAGTATAAATTAATTTACGGATGTCACTTACAGTGGCAGTAAAATGAGTGTTTTCAGCACCACCATACAATACACATGGCACTGCTTCAGCAACGCGATCCGCCTTAGTGGCTTTTTTTCCCAGTTCAGTTCTCACTGTACCTTTTAATTCAAATGTTTTCATTCTGTTTTTATTATGTGTTACTCAAAATTTAAGCGTTTATTTTTAAGTGATTAGTCGCTTAATTTCCCATCACACTTTCTTTTTCAAAAAAGTCCGACAAAGGTAGTACAATTTTTATAAATCTGCAATAACTAGGTTTCCTGAATTTTAAAGTAAATATAAAGACTATTTAGATAACATCTAAAAGAAAGGAACGCGTACAAACGCTCATAAATAACAGATAAGAAAGATTAAAATCTGCTTTAATCAGCGTTGTTTACATTCGTTTTATCCGCGTTCAAATTCTTATCTAAACGGGACAAGTTAAATATCTCAATTGATTTTCATGCAAGTGTTATCAGTGAATCAGCCTTTTTCTTTACTTTTGTACAAATTTTCAGAAACCCGAACACATGAACAAAACGATTGATCGCATGACATCCTTTATCGTCATGGATGTACTGGAACGAGCCAATGAACTGCAACGCCAGGGAATAGACATCATTCATCTCGAAGTAGGTGAACCTGACTTCGATATGCCTGAATGCATTACGAATTCAGCTCAGAAGGCACTTCAGGATGGTGCTACCCATTATACCCATTCACTAGGCGATCCTGTTTTACGTTTAGCTATCAGTGATTTCTACCTCACCGAATATGGTGTGACAGTCGATCCAGAATGTATATTAGTGACTTCAGGATCTTCACCTGCCATTCTAATGACGCTAATGTTGCTTTGTCAACCTGGCGATGAGGTAATCATGTCAAATCCCGGGTATCCTTGTTACCGAAACTTCACCCTGGCCTGTCAAGCTGAACCAGTCTGCGTCCCCCTGCATGCCGAATGCGATTTTCAATATGATATTGACGACATCAAAAAGAAAATAACCCCTAAAACAAAAGCGATTTTTGTCAACTCACCTATGAATCCTACCGGGACACTGGTAAACGATCAGGTTTACAAGGAACTTGTTAAGCTGGGGATACCCATTATCTCGGATGAAATCTATCATGGCCTGGTCTATGAAGGAAGGGCATCCTCAATCCTTGAATTCACCGATAACGCATTTGTCATTAATGGTTTCTCAAAACGTTTTGCCATGACTGGGTTAAGGCTCGGTTATCTGATTGCTCCAAAAAAACACATGCGATCTTTGCAGATCCTGCAACAGAATTTATTTATCTGTGCACCCAGTATTTCACAAAAAGCAGGAATAGCCGCATTGAAGGATGCAAAAAACGACGTAGCCTCCATGAGGACAGTATACAATGAAAGGCGACTTTATATTATTGAGAGACTCAAAAATATGGGCTTTGTCATTCATACAGAACCACAAGGTGCTTTCTATGTGTTTTGTGATGCCCGTAAATTCACGTCCGATTCCTATCATTTTGCATTTGATGTACTTGAAAAGGCACATGTAGGCATTACACCGGGTGTTGATTTTGGTACAGGAGGTGAGGGATTTGTCAGGTTTTCATATGCAAACTCCATTGAGAATATCCGCACAGCTATGGACCGATTGGAAGTCTATTTAAAAGGATTAAGCTAACAACTTTCAGATTGATTGAAAGTTATCCCGTAAAAATCATAACTATTTTAAGAATATATCGCATACCACCACTGGTAATTCAAATAAAAGTATTATATTTGCGGGCTCAAAAAAAGCAAAGGTAACATTCATCACACACTTAAATTAGGGAGGAAACAAGTAATAGCTAAACAATTAACCATCAGGCCTCAAAGAGGAAGAGTAAAAGAGCAACCCAATCGGATTAACGATAAAATTAAAGGGTTAAAAGAAGTTCGTTTGGTAGGCGACAATGTAGAACAAGGCGTCTATTCATATGATGAAGCCATTCGAATTGCCGATCAACTCGAATTAGACTTGGTAGAGATATCGCCTAATGCTGAACCACCGGTTTGTAAAATTGTTGATTATCAAAAGTTTTTGTACCAAATTAAAAAACGTGAGAAAGAGTCAAAAGCAAAGACGGCAAAGGTTATTTTGAAAGAAATACGCTTTGGTCCTCAAACTGATGATCACGATTATAATTTCAAATTAAAACATGCTCAGGGATTTTTGAAAGAAGGCTGCAAAGTGAAAGCCTATGTTTTTTTCAAGGGACGTTCAATCCTCTTTAAAGAACAGGGTGAAGTATTATTACTTCGTTTTGCAAGTGACCTGGAAGAATATGCCAAAGTAGATCAACTACCGCAACTCGAAGGAAAACGCATGATTATCATGTTCTCACCAAAGAAAAAATAAGCGGTCATTCAAACTCGGAATTTACAATTTAAATATAGTAACAATGCCAAAAATGAAAACTAACTCCGGTGCTAAAAAAAGGTTCACCCTTACCGGAACAGGAAAGATCAAAAGAAAACATGCTTTTAAAAGCCACATTTTGACTAAAAAGACAACAAAGCAAAAACGCAACCTGACTCATTCAGCTCTTGTTCACAAGACTGACCTGACGAACGTGAAAGAAATGCTTTGCTTGAAATAGCAGTCAATTTTCAACTTTTACTATCCATTTTCTTAGTCAAAAACCGAATGCCTTTAGCCTCAAGTTCGCTGTGAAATGCGACGCTAACATTCACAAATCATTTTAATTATGCCAAGATCAGTAAACCACGTTGCTTCACGTAAAAGAAGAAAAAGAATTTTAAGCCTCACCAGAGGATACTTTGGTGGACGTCGTAATGTATGGACTGTTGCCAAGAATACCTGGGAAAAAGGATTACAGTACGCTTATCGTGACCGTAAGAACAAAAAACGCAGTTTCCGTGCTTTGTGGATTCAACGTATCAATGCAGCTGCCCGTTTGGAAGGTATGTCCTATTCAAAACTGATGGGTGCCTTACACAAATCAGGGATTGAAATGAACCGTAAAGTATTGGCTGATTTAGCCATGAATCATCCGGAAGCATTTTCAGCGATTCTTGCAAAAGCAAAAAACGCTTAACGATTCTGGGTTTCACTTCTGATCGTTTATCAGAAACATAAACTTATCGATAAAAAAGCCTCTGAACTTCCGTTCAGAGGCTTTTTTATGAATTGGATAATTGAATCATTATAATTTAAAGAGATTAAAGACCCTTATACAAAACAAAAAAGACCGATAAATCGGTCTTTTTTTGTTTTGTAAAATAGAAACTGACTAGATCCAACGCACATAACAGAAATCCTGACGGTGAGGTAAATCTTCATTCTTAGGAAACATGCGGAAACCGTATTTAAATGTCCCGGCCATGTTCAACTGATATTCCAGGTTGAAAAACAATTTGGTACCTTCCGTTTTGACCAGTTTGAGTTCCTGTACTTCATAGAGTGTATCGACGTTGTTCTTACTTAATTTAGTGGATACTAATTCAATGCCAATTCCCTTGTCGTCGATTTCATGAACATCAATCACAATGTTGATATTGTTCACTTCACCTACCTGAGGATTATGAATCAGCTTTTCAGGAACATCCATTGTTACCACTTCAATATTATCCCACCCGTTTGCTATTTTTTCTTTCCAGGCAGCTATTTCCTTTGCTTTGGCATATTTATTTGCTTTCAACAATGCCGACCGTTTTGATAATTTACTGTAGAACTTAGCGATATAATCATCGATCATTCGTTTGGTAGTGAAACGCGGCGTAATTTGCGCAATGGAGTTCTTAATGACCTGAATCCATTCAGGGGAATAACCTTTGGTATTCTTGGCATAGTATAGCGGAATGATTTCGTTCTCGAGCATACTGTAGATAGTAGCAGCATCCAATTGATCCTGATGTACATCATTTTCATAGGTACGTTTTTCGGTCAATGCCCAACCGGCACCCTTCACGTAACCTTCCAGCCACCATCCATCGAGCACCGAGAAGTTGAGGACTCCATTCATTTGAGCTTTTTCTCCCGATGTTCCCGAAGCTTCCAACGGACGAGTCGGTGTATTCAACCATATATCAACTCCACAAACCAATCGTTTAGCCAGTCGCATATCATAGTTTTCGAGGAATACAACCTTACCTAAGAACTGAGGCATACGTGATATCTCCACAATACGCTTAATCAATCCCTGGCCTCCACCATCAGCCGGGTGAGCTTTCCCCGTAAATATAAACTGAACAGGTTGAAGGGGGTTATTTACAATGCGTTCCAACCTTTCCAAATCAGTAAAGAGCAAATGTGCCCTTTTATAGGTTGCAAACCGGCGGCCGAAGCCAATGATCAATGCATTTGGGTTTATCGCTTCCAGTACTGAGACAATGCGGGAAGGGTCACCCTGATTCTTTAGCCAGTTTTCGCGGAATTGTTCTTTAATATAATCGACCAACTTATTTTTCAAGCCCATGCGGGTGTGCCAGATTTCCTGATCCGGAATTTTATATACACCTTCCCAAATCTTCATATTCGACTGGTCGGCATAAAAAGCTTTAGTAAAATACTTTTCGTAAACTGTTTTCCAATCCGAAGAAGTCCATGTAGGCAAGTGTACGCCATTGGTCACATAACTGACATGTAATTCTTCCGGGAAATAACCTTTCCAGATAGGCTGGAACATTTCCTGAGAAACCTTGCCATGCAACCAGCTTACACCATTCACTTCCTGACAGGTGTTGCAAGCAAAAGTACTCATGCTGAATTTCTCGTTATGATCACCCGGATGCTCACGTCCCATATCGATAAACTCATCCCAGCTAATATGAAGGCGGGAAGGAAATTCACTCATATATTTCTTGAACAGGTTTTCTTCAAAACTGTCATGCCCTGCCGGAACTGGGGTATGTACGGTGTATAATGAACTGGAACGGACAATTTCTAATGCTTCATTGAATGAAAGGTTTTTATCGGCAATCAAATCAACCAGACGTTGCGCATTAATCAATGCTGCATGGCCTTCGTTGCAATGATAAACCTGTTTTTCTATTCCTAATTTCTTGAGTGCCAAAATACCACCAACCCCTAACATGATTTCCTGTTTCATACGGTTCTCCCAGTCACCGCCATAAAGCTGGTGGGTGATCGAGCGGTCAAATTCACTGTTCATATCATTATCGGTATCCAGCAGGTAGAGTGCAATACGTCCCACAGATACTTTCCACAGGTACGAGTAAACAGTACGTCCCGGATAAGGAACTTCAATCAGGATCGGTTCATCGTTCTCATCCTTCATCTGTTTAAGTGGCAGATTATTGAAGTTTTGGGCTTCATACACGGCCACTTGCTGACCATCCACCGAAAGAGACTGGGTAAAGTATCCATAACGGTACAAAAAACCGATGGCAGTCATATCGATATTGCAATCACTGGCTTCTTTTAAATAGTCACCGGCCAAAACTCCCAAACCACCTGAATAAATCTTCAACACTTCCGTCAAACCATATTCCATGCTGAAATAGGCTATAGAAGGTGTTTTTGTACTTTTTGGAACGTTCATATAATCTTTGAACTCTTTGTAGACTGCTTCCACTTTGGCAATAAATTCGGTGTTCTTTCCCATTGCCACCAACTTTTCATAGTTGAGGATATTCAACAGCAAGACCGGATTCGAGGAAGCATCTTTCCAAGCCTGTTTATCGATTTGACGAAACAAGTTCTTCGCATCACTGTCCCAGGTCCACCAGATGTTTTGAGCAATTTCTTCTAATTTATTCAAACTTACCGGCAAATGTGACTTCACATTGATCTCCTTTAAGTTTGTTTCATTTACGTTGTTAACTTTTAGTTTCATAAGTGTTATATCTCTTTTATTTACTAATACTGAAATTCTTTTTCTAATATTTAAATTCTTTTTTCTTAAAGTGAGAAATTGTGTATGAGTGGTTTATTTCTCTATTATTTTACAAAAATAACTAATAATGAGTGATAACCGAAAGAATGAGTTCTAAATCATTTGATATTCATTTCAATCGTTTGCGTAAGTTATAATCATTGCACTTTATTTCGCTTGGTTTTATTAGTCAGTGCAATACTATAGGCAGCATCATAATAGCGAATAAAATGTTTCCAAAGCGCTTTTTCAGCAATCACAGAAGCTTTCTTACGAACATTTTTAATTTCCTCTTCATTGAGTGAAGCAAACTGGTATATCATTTCAGAAATATGTTTAGCCACTATGTATCCGTTATAATCAGAACGTTGTATAACCCCCACCCCTTCACTTATTTCATGAAGTTTGTGGGATACCCACTGACCGAAACCTGATAAATCAGTTGTAATAGTGGGTACTGAAAATGCGATACTTTCTAACGGGGTATATCCCCAGGGTTCATAATATGAAGGAAAAACCGTCAGGTCCATACCTATTAACAAATCGTAGTACGATTTGTTAAATATCCCATCTGTTCCATTCAGGTACGAAGGCACAAAAATTATTTTAACTCCCTGGTTTTGCACATTGGTGAAATGGAACCAATGCAGGGCCGACATGATATTATCATTGTAATTATCGTACAATTCGTGGGTTGTAAAACGATTCGAAGTTTGAAGCTTATTATCAGGTTGTGCCAGACTGGCTGCCAAATCAAGCCTCCACCCCTTTATATGAGCCGGAACCATGATAAAAACCACTATCTCGCGTGCTAAATCGGTATATTCGGTCAATAGCTTTAAGGACTCCAGAAAAGTATCAATCCCTTTATTTTTATATTCATATCTACCGGCAGTACTTACAAACAATGCATTTTCGCTCAGCTGATAACCCAGGAGTGTTTCTGTCACTTTTTTAAGGGATGACCTGGCATCTTTTCGTTTTGCTGTAAATTCCTTGCCTTTTGGTATAAAGTCATCTTCCCAACCATTCGGAGTGATGACATCCGGTTTTTTATCCAGGAGTTGTTCACATTCAAAACCTGTAATATCGCTCACCGTGGTAAAGCAATCAACCAAATGGGCAGCTGTTTTTTCAGTAGAATGCTTTGAAACCATATTCAGCTCATATGACATTTGATCCCCGTTATATTCATACAGGTAATCGTAGAGCGGCTTGTGATTACCGGCAATGGAGCGTCCTATGGAAGTGGCATGTGTAGTGAAGACTGTGGCTATTTCGGGTACATGGTTTTTTATGTAGAATGCTCCGAAAGTAGTCATCCATTCGTTGAAATGAGCTATCACATTATTCGTTGCATCCAACTTGAAGAACCGGTAATAACTCTCGATGATCATCCCGGTGGAATAACCGAACATCGACGATTCATCATAATCGCCGTTGGCAGCCATGGAATTTACCCCGGTTTGCTCCCATACCCGCGCATAGATATCATTTTTCTGAAGTATCAACGGAATAAAATCAACCAATATGGCAATAGGTGCTCCCGGTATGGTCCACCTTCCAATACGTATTTTCAGTTGATATTCTTTTTCGGTAAATCCGGCCCAGCCTTCCAGTAATCCGGGGATTTCTTCAAAATAGGGACAGTGTTTATCTTTCCAGATATCAGGACCTATAAAAATCAGTTTGTCGGGATGGGCTTCCTGCAGAGTTGCAGCACGGGTGGATAGGACCGTGTAAATGCCTCCCACCATGTTACATACTTCCCAACTTGTTTCAAATATATACTCAGGTTTTAACGATTGTGGCATGAATTCTTTTTTAAATTTGATAGCAAAGATAATATTATTTCGTACAGAATTTTTATTATAAAC
>CAIYOZ010000034.1 GCA_903927945.1 uncultured Bacteroidales bacterium
CCAACGGTTGTAATGCTCCGCCATTTTTACCAAGTACCACAGAAGTTCTTAATGCAATCTTCCGCGTTTCAGTTAATTGAAATCCAAAAAACACTTTTTCCCATTTACCAACAACTTCAGCTAAAAAATCATTCCCCAGATCAATCTCATCTTCATCCATTGGATGTTTAAAAGATGGTTTGTAGACACCACAAGCACTACTGTTTATCCAAAGCCTGGGAGGGTTTTTACAGGCCATTATAGCGTTTCCAATCCAAAGGGTAGTATTTAACCTTGATTCCATTATAGCTCGTTTATTTTCCTCTGTATGCCGGCAATTGATTGACCTCCCTGCCAGGTTTATGACGAATTCGGCACCTTCAAATGATTCGGTCAAATCAATTGGTTTCCACGACACATGATTGGGATCCCGAGAAACGATCAATACCTGGTACCCTAATTCCCCAAATCGCTTGGAAAGATAACTTCCGATAAAACCTGTTCCTCCGGCAATGACGACTTTTTTCATTTTCATAGTTTTAAGGAGTGATTAAAAATACAACAACCTATTGAAATGAAAGTTTTTGTATGAGTTGTTTCAACAAAAAACTCCCCTGCAAAATTGGCAGGGGAGTTCTTTATATTTATGAATAAGTAATTTACTATTATTCGTGTGCTCCCATTTTCAACATGCTTACTTCACGTTCACTCAGGAAGCGATATTTACCACGAGGCAGGTTCTTTTTAGTCAATCCTGCAAAGAAAACACGATCCAACCTAATGATTTTATAACCAAGTTTCTCAAAAATACGACGTACAACTCTATTTTGACCGGAATGGATTTCGATACCTACCTGTTTCAAATCACCCTCTTTTACAAATTCAAGTGCATCTACTTTGATAACATCCTCATCCAGAGTCATACCTGCCAAAATGGTTTCGTAATCTTCTTTTTCTAATGTTTTATCCAATGTTACATGATAGATTTTCTTCTTTTCATATTTAGGGTGTGTTAGTTTTGAAGCTAAATCACCATCATTTGTCAACAGTAACACACCGGTAGTGTTTCTATCTAACCGGCCAACCGGGTAGATACGTTCACTGCAGGCATTCTTTACTAAATCTAGCACTGTCAGTCGGTCATGAGTATCTTCTGAAGTAGTCACACAATCTTTAGGTTTGTTCAACAACAGATATACTTTACGCTCAGAATGAACTGTTTGATCATGGAACATGATTTTATCAGTAAGCAATACTTTCACACCCATTTCAGTGACAATTTCACCATTTACGGATATGACGCCAGCCTGTATATACTCATCGGCTTCACGACGCGAACAAATGCCAGCATTTGCCAGGAACTTATTCAATCTCAAAGGTTTTGTAAGGTCAACAATTGTTTTATGGAATTCCAGTTGTTTTTTATTGCTGTATTTGGAGTTTGGATCGTAGCTGTCATCAGTCCTGCGGGCTGGTTTTCGGAATGCGACCCCATCTTTTTTATTGTCATAACGGGTTTCAATAAACTCGGATTTTTGCCCTTCACCCGGTTTCCTGAAAGTTAGTTTATCAGGACGTGATTCATCTTCAGGTGCATTTAAATTTTTTCCGTATGTTTTTTCACCATTACTATCTGTTCTGTCTTCCCATGGTTTACGTTCGCCAAACGAAGGTTTGCTTTCACGGCTCTCCCAAGGCTTCTTTGGACCGAATGAAGGTTTAGCATCACGGCTCTCCCAAGGTTTCTTAGGTCCGAATGAAGGTTTATCATCCCTGCTTCCATAAGGTTTGCGGTCACCATAAGCTGGTTTACTATCATTAGTTTCCCAAGGTTTTTTTGGTCCGAATGAAGGACGGCTTTCCCTGTTTTCATACGGTTTACGATCACCATAGGCGGGTTTTTCGTCTCCCCCACTACTCCTGAATGATCTCTTTTCACCTGTTGGCTGACTTCCCTCCCTTTTTTCATAAGGCTTGCGATCTCCGTAAGCAGGTTTATCCCCTCGGCTTTCAAATGATCTTTTTTCTCCGAATGAAGGACGGCTGTCTCTGTTTTCATAAGGTTTTTTATCCCCATAAGATGAAAAACCCCAGTTTTCAAAAGGTTTCTTATCTCCATAAGTGGATGAATAGGGTTTCTTGTCTCCATAGGACGGACGGCCTGTATCTGTTTTCTTAGAATCCGAACCTGCGGCAGAACGACTGTCTCCGTAAGGTTTTCCGGCACCTGGTTTGGCACCACCCCGGGAGCCTTTTAATATCGATTTCACATCGCGTTTCTCAAACGGTTTACCATCACGGCCGGCACCAGCATTCGATTTTGGTTTCGAATTCCCTTGCCATTTTTCATTATTTGTCTTCATTCAAGTTTTTATAAGTGTATTTGGGGTACAAAGGTCGTAAAAAATCCCGAATAATCAGCACATTTTTAAGCCAAAAGCGCGTTTCTTCTAAATTAGGGCAAGGGTTATTATTCGATGACAGGCTTTTCCCAAATGAACTCTTTTGTTTTTTACTCGAAAGAAACCATATGAATAATCTATCACTTGTCAAAAAACATATTATTCATCTTATTGTTTTGAATGTAAGATTGTTTAACAAGAATCTCTATCAGTTTGACTGTCCTATAAAATTATCTTCCTTTTTGTTCGTATTAGACCGACAATTGCTTACTTTTGCAAAGAATAACACTTCTTTCATTCTCCAAATATCATACTCTATGGAAACTTTCAAAAGTGACTTATCCGATAAAAAATTCCCTGCATCCGAAAAAGTATCCGGCAAATCTATCCGTAAATCAGTTTTAGATCTGATTAAAAAAGACAAACCTGATTTTACAAAGGATATGTTTTTAGCAGATACTGAATTAAACTCATACCGTGAAAAATATGTTGAAGTATTCCTTACAAAACAAATAGGTGACCTCACTTCGTTGGAAAAAACCGTTTTGGATTCATTGAAAGATCAATCAACTCTGACCGATAAATTGGATGGCGATGAATTGACAAATATGACTTTCGGGCAGAGAATTGCTGACAAAGTCGCGTCATTTGGCGGTAGCTGGACATTTATTATTGCTTTTGCTATTTTTCTGTTGGTATGGATTTGTATCAATATCTATTGGTTGGGTAACAAAGGCTTTGATCCTTATCCCTTTATTTTGTTGAATCTGATATTATCCAGTTTAGCGGCTATACAGGCACCCGTGATCATGATGAGCCAAAACCGTCAGGAAGATAAGGATCGGGAACGGGGAAAGAAAGATTATATGATCAACCTGAAATCTGAACTTGAAGTGCGAATGCTCCATGAAAAAATGGATCATCTGATTATTAGCCAACAACAGGAAGTGCTTGAAATTCACAAGGTTCAGATTGATTTAATGAATGACATTCTCAAACGGATTGAGAATTTATCTGAATCTAAAAAGTAAACTTTCATCTACCTATCCACAAGTTTACCGGTTCAACAATTAAAGGATTCAACAATTCGACATCATGACAACCTATATTTCCATATTACGGGGGATTAATGTGAGCGGACATAATCCCATAAAAATGGATGCCTTGCGGTTAATGTATGCTGCACTTGGCTTTTCGGATATTCAATCGTATATCCAAAGTGGAAACGTTATTTTTCGTTCAGAATCAACGGAATCAAAAATACTTGAAAAAACTATTACCAATAAGATTCTTCAAACGTTTAACAGCAATATCCCTGTGTGGGTACTCACGGCTGTAGAACTAAAAACGGCACTGGAAAACAATCCGTTTGTAAAAGATACTACAAAAGATCCCTCATTCATTCATCTGACTTTTCTTTCCGAAACACCCAACGATTCTTTGATTAAGCAAATACCATCCGAGAAATTTCTGCCCGATAAGTTCAGTGTCTCAGGTAAAACAATCTATCTTTATTGCCCGAATGGCTATGGCAACACGAAACTCTCCAATGCCTTTTTTGAGAGCAAACTAAAGCTTAAAGCCACGAGCCGGAATCTAAGAACTGCAAACGAATTATTGGCTATGTCTCAAAAATAACTGGTTTTCTTTTTTCTACTGAAATTCTATAACTTTATAGTCTGTTTATGAATGACTACATTGTCACTTCGTCATTTTCATTCCCTCCGTATTTTGACAATTGAAATTAGAGAAGTAAATTATAAAATATTGCTACATTATCATTACATTTGTGGAAACTTAAAATATCAAAGCGAACTAAATTATTGAGCTATTGTTTATTTTATTTTCAAATTCTTAATCAGTTTATTTTCAAACTCACTATGGCACCTTTAGCTGAACGACTCCGTCCTCAAACGCTCGATAATTATATTGGTCAAAAACACTTGGTGGGTGAAAATGCCATCCTACGCAAGATGATTGAATCAGGGCATATAGCCTCATTCATTCTCTGGGGTCCTCCGGGGGTAGGTAAAACTACGCTGGCTAAGATTATCGCCAACAAGCTCGATCGTCCATTCTACACACTCAGTGCTGTCAGTTCGGGGGTAAAGGATGTACGTGAGGTGATTGAAAAAGCAAAAGCCAACCGTTTCTTTTCTCAGGCTAACCCGATATTGTTTATTGATGAGATTCACCGCTTTAGCAAGTCCCAACAGGATTCACTTCTTGGGGCCGTGGAGAATGGCACTGTCACCCTTATTGGCGCTACAACCGAGAACCCTTCGTTTGAAGTGATTACACCCCTGTTATCCCGTTGTCAGGTTTATGTATTAAAACCACTCGATAAGGAAGATTTAATGGAGCTGGCTGAAAGGGCAATCCGGTCGGACATTGAATTAAAAAACCGCAAAATAATCTTTGAGGAAACAGAGTCCATGCTTCGCTTTTCAGGAGGAGACGCCCGCAAATTACTCAATATCATTGAACTGGTGGCCAATGCAGAGCCTTCCGATGAAGTAATCTTTACCAATGAGATCGTCACGGAACGGTTACAACAAAACCCATCAGCCTATGATAAAGATGGTGAAATGCATTACGATATCATTTCGGCATTTATCAAATCGATCCGTGGTAGTGACCCTGATGCAGCCATTTACTGGCTGGCACGCATGGTGGCTGGTGGTGAAGACCCTAAGTTTATCGCCCGCAGGTTGGTTATTTCTGCTTCCGAGGACATCGGGCTGGCCAATCCAAATGCCTTGTTACTGGCCAATGCCTGTTTTGATGCCCTGCAAAAGATAGGTTGGCCCGAAGGTCGGATTATACTGGCCGAGGCTACTGTTTATCTGGCCTCCTCTCCCAAAAGTAATTCGGCTTATTTGGCCATTGATGATGCATTGGCTCTGGTGGAACGCACAGGTGACCTGCCTGTACCTTTGCATCTTCGTAATGCTCCCACCAAACTGATGAAGGAGCTAAATTATGGCAAGGAATATAAATACTCGCATGATTTTCAGAATCATTTCATCGATCAACAGTTTTTACCGGACAAACTCGTGAATGAACGAATCTGGAAAGTACAGAACAACCCTACAGAGAGTAAACTGGGAGATTGGTTGAGGTTGTTATGGAAAGGAAGGTATTAAAGATAGCGTTAATTGATTAACGATTAACGATTAATTCTAACTAAAAATCAGTCA
>CAIYOZ010000035.1 GCA_903927945.1 uncultured Bacteroidales bacterium
ATAAAGAAGGCCGGAACTTTATTACGCACCTTACCTACAATGACGATAACACAACATCCGAAGGCCTGATTCTGGTTCAAAAAGAAAACGATGAATTGATGGTGCAAACGTTGTCGTTTGATTGTGATGCCCCACCTGTTTATCTGGAAGAAATCTTGAAACCCGAGCTACTATAGAAGGGTGTGGAACCCATAATTAATGTATGATTAAATTGAAAAATGCCAACTAAATGCTTAAATAAAAGAATCCTGTTTCTGGATGTTGATGGCGTGCTTCTGGGGAAAGCTGGACCTGACGATAGCGAAATTATTCTGGCAAAGCATGCTGCGGAATTCCTTCAATACTGCCTGCAAAACTTCGATTGCTTCTGGTTAACAACCCATTGTCACGACGGGGATAGCAAGCATATCACTGACCTGATGAACAGATATGCCGGCAAAGCTGTGATGGAGATGGTAAAAGAAATCCGGCCTGTTTCCTGGAGAACTTTAAAGACCGAGGCAATTGATGTTGAATCCGACTTCTACTGGATAGATGACGCACCGCTTTGGTCGGAGATTTTATGGCTAGAGAATGACAACGTCTTGAAACGGTGGTTAATGGTAGATACCAGTGAAAATCCTGAAGAGCTGAAACGTGCCATCTCAATGCTGGAAAACATCGTTTTTAAAATAGGACGACAATGACCAGATTTAGAAACCGGAAATGTTGAAAGAGAGTTATCGATTGGTAATTTTAGTTAATAGTTAACCGCTTCTGAGTTGGAAGGTGAAACTGTAGAAGAAGATGAGATGTAAATCCACTACCTTCTCGTACCTGGAATTCGGTGCCGCATTTACTGCATTTTGCGATAAACCCAGTTCCATCAACATAGTAGCAGCAGCTTTTTTAGTGGAATTCTCTATTTTACTTACTACTTCAACGCTATCAGAGACGTTTTTGTTGAAATAATAGTTGCAATAGTACTCTTCAGGGTGCATCTTTCGTGTTTTATTATGCATTTCCGGACGGAATATGTTCCATATTGAGCGTGCAACACGTTTGGTTTTGTGCGTATTTTTAGATTTACCGTTTTTGAGATCATTAATATTGTTCATTTTAACTTCATTACTTTTCCCTTATAATACCACTCTTAACTCCTCACTTGTTCATCGTTTACATAATTAAGTGGACATAGAACAATTGAGATCACAAAACCTGTTATTTATAAACAGCCGTGATGGCCTTAGCTGCCTTGATTATCTCCATGCGCAAACTTTCCGGTTCCAGTACTTTGATTTTATCACCCCAACCCAGTATCCAGGATATCAATTCCTGGGTCTCAGTTACCTTCAAGGTCATTATCAAAGAGCCGGCTTTCTTCTTCTCGAAAGATTGAGATGGATGCCAGACTGTTTCGCTCAGGATGCGCATTAATTTCGGATTTTCTATCTTAAGCTTCACTGTTTTGATTTCTCCCTCGACAACAATGCCCCAGGAAGAGCCAAAGTATTCATTGGCATCGAAGTCAGGTGGAATAGTATAAATATTAGTCGTAACTTCAGCCGATTCAATTCGTTCCATCTTGAACATGCGCAGGGCTTTTTTAAGGTGGCAGTAACCCAAAACATAACTGGCATGGCCGGTCGCAGCCGGTTCAATATAGTATGGCTCTATTATTCTTTCCTGGGCTTTTTCAGCATCCAGGTTCCGATAGACTATCTTCAATTGCCGCAAGGAC
>CAIYOZ010000036.1 GCA_903927945.1 uncultured Bacteroidales bacterium
CAGCTTTCCTTCAGCTTTCTTCCGTAGTCTGCCCTTCTTTTCCAGAAGGGTCATCCGAGACCAGAAATACCCACCACCCGACCAACATCAGTGGGCATCCCGGTATTTTCTCATCAACAAGCATGATTCAGGAAATTGATTTGCCATTTCGCTATTCCCGGGATTACTGCCATACTCCCTGTTGGAATATGAATGATAAATGAGGCCTGGATATAACAATTGCTGACTGCACTCCGTCTTTCGGTTTATTGAATTTTGGTTTAAGGTGGATGGATGTAGAATGAAAACAACGGAACGGATAGCAATCTATTATTAAGAATAAATATGAATGTTAAAATATCTCATGGTTGTTTCCCGGCGGGATGATGCAATATCAGAAGTCATCGGCTTTGTGCTGATCATTGCATTGATTGCGATAGTTGCTTCGCTATATCTCACCTACGTCGTACCGGCACAGGGACGGGACCTGGAAATTGCGCATATGGACGTGGTCCAGAACCAATTTCTGGATTACAAAAATACGGTGGATTCACTTTGGATCAACAACCGATACAATACCCAGATTAGTTCGCCGTTTACACTCGGTACAAACCCTGGCTCCACACAGGGCTCATTTGTGAATATGCCACTCTTTCAGCCAGTGACGTCGGGTGGGACATTGGTAGTGACAGATAACCTAATATTAAACCAAGATAATATAACAATCACTGCTGTTGATGCACTGAGTACTCAATTACCAGGAGATTATTCTCCAGCAACTTGGTTGGTGCAAAGTGAACCAGATCATCTTTATGTAAATTTTTCCACAACTGATATCTCAAAACCTGATTATGTCAATATCAACCCTGGCAGTCCAGTATGGGGTGTAAATCTTACTACCACACCTGGAAGCTCAACAACTACTCTGGCAATAACGATATCGAAAAATGGAAATCCAACTGTCAGTAATCTTGTTATTAATAATGCCATTATAAATAAAACACCTACTCAATCACCCTACACAATAGATCTTGCAGACAATGCATATGGTTTGAAAGAATCGTTCAGTTATCCTTTTACTATAACCATCACACCTAATCCAAATAGTAATTTAATTATTTGCAGACCAATAGGATATGGAAAAAAACCGGGAATGAATAGCATTTTGAATACTCAAATGGGTTCACTTGAGTACCACTCTAGTAATAATTATTGGATTACTCAAAATTATATTTACCAGTATGGGGGCGTTTTTTTAAATCAGGAAAATGGAGCTGTTGTAAAATTACTCCCCTCAATAAAAATAGAATCTGTTAAATCTGTTAATTCTAATTTTGGGCGAGTTACAATCCATGGTGTCACAATTCCAAGTACAATACCTTCCAAAGTTGGAGGATCATCCATTGTTGAGGTATTGACTAACTTACCAGATCAAGATCAAAGTAGTTATCCGACAATTACAACTCTTGCATCAGGTGTTCCCAACGCCAAAAAAGTCAATATCACGGTAACTATAAACAGAGGGCCAGATACTGGAATATATGTCCAAATGTGGAAAGAAACATTTGATAAGATACAGAAAGGGAGTGGCGATGCAAAAAATTGGATCAAAACAGGTAACTCATCAAATATGGCATATATGACTATCGAGAATCTATCGAGCTCGCAACCTTATGATATCACATTAAATACGCAAAATAATGTTGCATCAGTAATATTATCCCCTACTGCTTATACGTGAGGTATTATAACCAAATGACAAAAAAATCAGAATCTGGTGTTTCTGAGATAATTGGATCAATTCTTCTCGTATCATTGGTTGTGGGGCTTATGATGGTAGTAACCACCGTTGTACTATCACAACCCCGCCCCGATAAGATTCCTGAAACAACAGCATCCTTTTCTGTCACGAAAAATTTAATGGGTCAATACACAGTTAACATAATTTACACGGGTGGCGACGCTATACAATCAGGAGAATATCAAGTCGTTGTCAATGGCAGGGAAGTTTCTACTCCTGCAAAACCTTTTTCTCTTGATAATCGGAATTTGGATATTCAATTGGATGATTCGTTCAATACTCCGTTCGATGTTGCTTTGTATTATAAAGGAAATTCAGGATCGGTACTACTTTCCAAAGCAATTGCTTTAGATGTGGAAGCAGGGGTACCTCCAACAGTTTCACCTACTACAACAGTTTCACCTACTACAACAGTTTCACCTACTACAACAGTTTCACCTACTACAACAGTTTCACCTACTACAACAGTTTCACC
>CAIYOZ010000037.1 GCA_903927945.1 uncultured Bacteroidales bacterium
TACAAAGAATCTTATCAAATTACTTTTTATGAGCGCTTTATTATTTACAGGATTAGAATTGAATGCACAGGATTGGGCTAATCTGGATCGTTTTAGAACTGCTAATGCTGCATTGAAACGTCCTGAAAATGGTGAAAACAGGGTTGTGTTTATTGGGAATTCAATCACACAGGGTTGGATTGAAAAAAGACCTGAATTCTTTTCGAGTCATTCCTATGTCAATCGTGGCATCAGTGGACAAACGACACCTCAAATGTTGATTCGTTTTCGTCAGGACGTTATTGCCCTTCAGCCAAAAGTGGTTGTAATACTTGCAGGCACGAATGATATAGCAGGTAATACAGGACCTTCGACTCTTGAAATGATTGAAGACAATCTTGCTTCCATGGCCGAATTGGCATCAGCAAACAATATTCATGTTGTCTTATCATCTGTTTTACCTGTTTTTGATTATCCATGGAGACCTGGACTTAAACCTGCCGATAAAATCGTTACATTAAATGCATGGATCAAACAGTATTGTGAAAAGAACGGATTTATTTACCTGAATTATTTTACTTCAATGGCCGATGAACGCAATGGAATGAAAGCATCCTTGACAATCGATGGAGTACATGCCAATGTTGCGGGATATAAAATTATGGAACCTCTCGTAGAAGCAGCCATTCAACTGGCATTAAATCAAAAGGCAAATAAATAAATTTGTTTCTCTTATAAAAAAGTCTTGATTTAATCCATCAAGACTTTTTTTGGTAGAGACAAATACTATTAGGGACATGCCCTTGAGCTATTTCAGATTCGTTATAGCCAATTGTTTGATTTACCTGACAGTTTATACCTCTTTATGAAATAAATCAATCATGAGTTATTTTTTTCGCTTGTGATTAAATCAATCACAACAAGTGTAAATTAAAAATTAAAACATTAATTTCATCTGGTTTTCAACCCTGTAAATAAAAGAATTTAATTTATGTACCCTCTTTTATAACTCACAATCTTTTCGTACCTTTGCGCCCTATATTTTTTAATCAACATAATGTCTAACCTACTATTTATTAGTAAAAAAAAACAATTTTCAGAAATGGAAGAAAACCAAATTATCCCGGAAGAAGTAATTCCAACCGTGGAACAAACAGTTGTGGAAGAAACTCCAACAGTTAAAGAAACTCCTGAAGCTATCGAAGCTGTTATCGAAGAAGAATTACCAGCAGCAGTTGAACCTGTTGTTGAAGAAGTACCTGCAGTTGAAGAAGTCGTTATCGAAGAAGCCCCTGCAGCAAAAGTAAAGACCCCCGTAGTACCTCCTGTTCCATCAGGTGATTTTGATTGGGATGCCTATGAAAATGGTATCACTATGTCAGCACAATCAAAAACAGATTTAGAAAAGATCTATGATGGCACCCTAAATGCAATCAAGGACAAGGAAGTTGTCGAAGGAACGGTTATTTTGATAAACAAACGTGAGGTTGTTGTAAATGTAGGCTATAAATCAGATGGAGTGGTGCCAATGAGCGAATTCCGTTACAATCCTGATTTAGCTGTTGGCGACAAAGTGGAAGTGTATATCGAAAGCCAGGAAGACAAAAAAGGTCAATTGATCCTTTCTCACAAACAAGCACGCGCAACCCGCTCATGGGATCGTGTAAACGCAGCCCTTGAAACACAGGAAATTGTAAAAGGTTTTGTAAAATGCCGTACCAAGGGTGGTATGATTGTCGATGTATTCGGAATCGAAGCATTCCTTCCAGGATCACAAATCGACGTGAAACCTATCCGCGATTACGATGTATTTGTAAACAAGACTATGGAATTCAAGGTTATCAAAATTAACCACGAATTTAAAAATGTTGTTGTTTCTCACAAAGCGCTTATCGAAGCTGAACTGGAACTTCAAAAGAAAGAAATTATCGGTAAACTTCAAAAAGGACAAGTTCTTGAAGGTACAGTTAAAAACATCACTTCATACGGTGTATTTATTGACCTTGGCGGCGTAGATGGTTTAATCCATATCACCGATTTATCATGGGGTCGTGTATCTCATCCTGAAGAAATCGTTTCTTTGGATCAAAAACTGAACGTGGTTATCCTTGATTTCGATGATGAGAAAAAACGTATCGCCTTAGGCTTGAAACAACTTTCTGCTCATCCTTGGGATGCTTTGGATACTACCCTTAAAGTTGGTGACAAAGTAAAAGGTAAAGTAGTGGTTATGGCCGACTATGGTGCTTTTGTTGAAATCGCTGCTGGCGTTGAAGGTTTGATTCACGTTTCTGAAATGAGCTGGTCACAACATCTTCGTTCAGCTCAGGACTTCTTGAAAGTAGGTGACGAAGTGGAAACAATCATCCTGACCCTTGATCGTGAAGAACGCAAAATGTCTTTAGGTATCAAACAATTGAAATCTGATCCTTGGGAAAATATCGAATCACGTTATGCCGTTGGAAGCAAACATACAGCTAAAGTACGTAACTTTACAAACTTTGGTGTATTTGTTGAAATCGAAGAAGGTGTTGATGGTTTAATTCATATTTCCGATCTGTCATGGACTAAGAAAGTGAAACACCCATCTGAATTCACTCAAATTGGTGCTGAAATAGATGTTCAGGTTCTTGAGATCGACAAAGCAAATCGTCGCTTAAGCCTTGGTCACAAACAACTGGAAGAAAATCCATGGGATGTATTGGAAACAATGTTTACAGTAGACAGTATTCACGAAGGTGTGATTGTTGAAATGCTAGACAAAGGTTCTGTAATTTCTCTACCTTATGGTGTTGAAGGTTTTGCTACTCCAAAACATTTGGTAAAAGAAGACGGATCACAAGCTCATGTAGATGAAAAGTTACCTTTCAAAGTAATTGAATTCAACAAAGATGCTAAACGGATCATTCTTTCACACAGCCGCATTCATGAAGATGCCAAACGTGCTGAAAAAGCTGAAACAACATCGACTTCTACTGCAAGTGCTGAAGCTCCTGCTAAGAAAGCTGCTCCTAAACGTGCAAAGAAAGAAGATGCTCCTATTTCAACAACTCCGGCTGCTGAAAAAACAACATTGGGAGATATCCAATCATTATCCGATTTGAAAGACAAAATGGATCTTGCTGCTGAAAAAGCTGCAAAAAAAGAAAAGAAAGCTAAAGCTGTAGTTGAAACACCTGCTGAAGTTCCTGCTGTCGAAGCACCTGCTGAAGCTCCAGCCGTAGTACCTGCTGAGGTTCCTGTTATAGAAACTCCTGCCGAAACACCAGCTAAGGAAGCTGCTGATGAAGCTACAGAAGAAGCCGCTAAAGCATAATTTATTTCTTTATATTACCATTGATAATGGCTGTTCGAATTATCGAACAGCCATTTCTTTTTTATGCTGCTGTTTACAGTGGAATTACATTTCCCAAATAGAAAACTAAAAAATTCAATGTTTTGTTTAACGGAGTCTTTAATTCCAAATTCTCCAATTAGATTTCCATTAAATAATGAATCCATTTCTGACGAGTCCATTTTAGACGAGTCCATTTTAGAACTTATTACTCATACATAGGTAAAGTAATGCAAGAGTCAATAATACTCCAACAGATGTGGTTTATAGTCGTAATTAATGAGGTTGAAATAATCGAAGACAATTTGTAACGGAAGCAAGTTTCATGTCAACAAAAAAGAGGCTATCCATCACGGATAGCCTCTTTTCTAATTTTTGATTACGATATCTTTTCTATTTCTTCTTGTAGGTCAATTTCA
>CAIYOZ010000038.1 GCA_903927945.1 uncultured Bacteroidales bacterium
ATTGCAGATACTAATTGTAATGTCATTACAATTTACGCAGCACTTATTAATTCTATCATTCAATTTGTCAATAATGGGAATGGAAATGATTATTCATTGGCAATACCTGGATTAAATTACAATAACAACTTCTATCCAACAGCGAAATCTGGAATGAATAATCTAAACTACGATGTAAGTTTAGAATTAAACGACTGGACTAATGGTGATTGTACCCTCAAAAGTTCGAGTCATTTCGTAGGCGCTGGTCAATATGGAGCGAATATCGGCCCATTGGGAATCGCAAAAGGTTTTAATGGGAAAAATGATGCAATTCAAAATGCCCAATTCTCTATAACAAGTGGAACACCGGATATTATTTACGATAATACAACAGGTATTATTACTCTTGATACAGGAAAAACATCAGGCATATTAATTACTGAGTATGTCGATAGAATAGTTGCTTCGGCGATTCAGCGTATTGGCCATATTGGAACAACGATATACGACAGTAGCGGAAATCCGACTGAACAGGTCGACATCAATGGTGAAGGTGGCTTATTTCCCATGGCTTGTTTGGGATTAAGATACGGTAATTCGATCAATTCACTGGGTGAAATTGATTTCAAATTCAGTACAATTTCGGCTACAAGTTCATCCGGTCAGGCAACGGTGAACGTTACTTCAAATTCTTCATTTTCGCCAGGAGATAAAATAATAATTGTCAAATCTGACGGTACGATGGAACTTGCCACTGTTGATAGTTTAGGAACGAATACACTTGTTTTGACAGGTAATTTGGGTAATTCTTATGCAGCAGGCGATAAGATATATGGTTATATGGAAGTTGTTGAAAATATGCCATTGCTAATAGATGCGTCTGGCAGGACAACTGGTAATGTTAATTTTGACATTTCTACGGGCGTTCAAATTTCTGCAAGATTCGTTCAATTAGTTGTTAAAATGCACACATAGTATGTTAAATATAACTGATCTATATATTGAAGGTGTTTGTACGTCTTACAGACCACCGTTTTTTTGTATTAACAGGTTGTTTGTCGAAGATGTTTGTCTTACATATCGACCTCCGATAGTTAATATTTCGCGTATATTTATTGAAGATGTGGCGTTTGTGTTCTTATTCCTTTTGGTAGTAGACAAAGCGGGGAATCCAATTGCCGGTGCGACTGTTTCAGTAGTTTCCGGTTCATATAGTGGTAGCGAAACGACTGATTCAAATGGAGTAAGTCAGGGATTGAAATATAGTTTGGGTGTTACTACAATTATTACCGTTTCAAAAGTCGGCTACCAAGATTCGATTGTTCGATTTACGGAAACGATTATGGCGATTAAGATAATTCCTATTACAATGTCAAAATCTGTTTCATTGGTTCTCACACGGCAGGGCTACGCAGTTAATATGCAACCGGCCAATTCTGAAAATAATATGTTTAATTAATCATGAAAACAGCAAAAGAAATCTACCAATACGCGCTTGGTGCAATTACGGTAATAGGCGTGTTTTTAATCGTTTTTATTTTGACGCGAAAAGAAGTTCCACCAGCCAACAAAGACTTGCTTAACATCGTCATTGGTAGTTTAGTGATGAATTTTGGTCAAATAGTCGGTTACTTTTTCGGAAGTTCAAAAAGTTC
>CAIYOZ010000039.1 GCA_903927945.1 uncultured Bacteroidales bacterium
GATAGAAACTGCCTGTACTAAGACCCTTAATAGGATTTAAAGCCTAACATTCTATATGGTATTTGCAGTTTGACCCTTAAAAGTCTGATTCGCAAAATAGAGTTTTATCTCTTTGTCTTTGCATAGTTCACTTTTAAGGATCGGTTAATTCCTTCTTTTATACAACAAAAGTAAGAAATTAACCATTATCAATTTTCATTCTGCAAACTAAGGGTCTTTGCGACTTTGTGTGACAAAAAAAATAAACTACTTTTGTACAGCATAAAATAAAAAAATCATGTCTGAAAACGCTAAAAAGAAAGTACTTTTCATCGATCGGGATGGAACTATTATTGTCGAACCACCCGTAACATTTCAGGTTGACACACTGGAACAAATGGAATTCCTGCCCGGAGTGATTCGCAACCTGAACTTTATTCATCAGAAACTTGATTTTGAATGGGCATTGGTAACCAATCAGGATGGACTTGGAACACCTGCAAATCCACAGGAAAACTTTGATATCATTCAGGCTAAATTTCTTCAAACACTGGCTAACGAGGACATTACTTTCGACAAAATATTTATCGACAAATCTTATCCTGAAGACAACTTGCCAACCCGTAAACCCGGTACAGCCATGCTAACTGAGTACTTTACTGAAGTATATGATTTAGCAGGTTCCTATGTGATTGGCGACCGCTATACCGATGTTGAACTGGCAAAAAACCTGGGTTGCAAAGCCATTTTTATCAGCAACGACACCGGGATTCTGAACGAAAAAGGACTGTCTGAGTATTGTGCATTGCAAACAACCAATTGGAATGTCATTACAGAATTTCTGTTTGCCGGAGAGCGTACAGCGACAGTAAAACGCACAACCAAAGAAACAGATATTTTTATTGAATTAAATCTGGATGGTTCAGGGAAATGCAGCATTGATACAGGTTTGAAATTCTTCGACCACATGTTGGAACAAATCGGCAAGCACTCAGGTTCTGACCTCACTATTAAAGTAAAAGGCGACTTAGAAGTGGACGAACATCACACCATCGAAGATACTGCCATTGCGTTAGGCGAAGCATTCGGGAAAGTATTAGGCAACAAACGAGGCATTGAGCGTTACGGTTTTTATTTGCCTATGGACGATTGCCTTTGCTCAGTTGCACTTGATTTTGGCGGCCGTGCCTGGTTGGTTTTTGATGCAGAATTCAACCGTGAATATATCGGTGATTTACCAACTGAAATGATTTACCATTTCTTCAAATCTTTGAGCGATGCTGCACGTATGAATCTGAACATTAAAGCGGAAGGTGATAATGAACACCACAAACTGGAAGGTATCTTCAAAGCGTTGGCAAAGTCGATAAAAATGGCAGTGAAACGCGATATTTATCAGTATGAGTTACCAAGTACCAAGGGACTTCTTTGATTTCCAATTTACTTATTGACAATTGACAATTGAAATGAGATTTTCTCTTCCTAATATTTTCACTCTTTCTATTCTCTTATTTTTCAGCCTGAATGTTTCTGCTCAGCCTTCAGCGGTTGAACGACCACGTTTGGTGGTGGGCATTATGGTGGATGGTTTACAACAAAAGCATATTGATTTGCTTTGGAATTATTTCGACCCAAACGGGTTCAAAAAAATCGTCGGACAGGGAGCTAATTGCCGAAACATATCTTACAATATCGTTTCTGGAGGAAATACATCGGATATTGCCACTGTTATGACCGGTTCCACACCTTATTATAACGGAATTGTAGGCAACAATTTCTACAGTCGAAGCGAAGATAATATTCAATCTATTATTCAGGATGATAACCAAATTGGTATTGGAACTAAGCAGACCTTATCGGCTCA
>CAIYOZ010000040.1 GCA_903927945.1 uncultured Bacteroidales bacterium
ACACTATCCATGCCCGATTTAAACAAATCACCGATTTTCTGTTTATTGCTTCCCGGTTCAACGTTTTGAATGGCAGCCGATGATTCACATATTTTGCGAATCTGTGCGTTGATAGTATCCTGAATCAACTGAAAAATACCATTACTTTGCTCACTCGCCGGAACTGGATTTTGTTTAAACCAGCGACCATTGGCATAATCAAAAAAATCATCACCTGCCTTCACAGTAGTATCGATATGTGCCGAAAGTGGGTCAGGTATATCTGTAATATGTTTATTTTGTTTACATGAAGTTGTTGCAAATAGCAAAATAAAACTGCAAGCGAACAGGTTGAAAAGAGTTTTTCTCATAAATAAAAGTATTGAATGTATAAATAACAAATCCTTAATCTTAACGGGTGTAAATGTAATAATTTTAGCATTAATATGCAAATCACTCAACAGTGGCAACATGAATTATCGTTTATTTTTAAAGAATTTCTAACGAAAAAAACAGTTTTTTTGGCTGGTTAAGTAGTCATATAATATTAAATTGTTATATTTGTTGGTCATAAAAAAAAGCACAATGAAAATAAAAAAAGCCCTGATTACTGCAGCCGGTCCAAATCAAAGGAATCTGGCACTACAAACCTTAGTAGATAGAGATGGCATCCGTAAATCGGTACTGGAAATTCTAATAGTTGAGGCTCGTCAGGCCGGAATTGAAGAAATAGGCATAGTTGTTCATCCTGACGATGTGGAAGTGTATCGAAACATGTTAAACAGTGATACCCAAATTCATTTTATTCCTCAACCCGAAGCACGGGGTTACGGTTATGCAGTGTTGTGTGGTGCAGCATTTGTGGGTAACGATTATTTTCTGCATTTAGTTGGCGACCATTTATCGGTAAATCGGTCGAACGAGCCTTGTGCAAAACATCTTGTCGAAATTGCCTTACAGTATAAATGTTCTGTTTCGGCAGTAATTTCTACCCGTGAAAGTCAGATTCCAAATTTTGGTACTGTAGGTGGACGTAGAATTCATGGCACTAATGATTTGTATCAAATTGAAAAGGTAATTGAAAAGCCTACTCCTACTCTGGCTGAACAAAAACTGATTATTCCGGGGCTTAGAGCAGGTCATTATTTGTGTTTCTTTGGAATGCATATTCTTTCACCTGAAATTATGACAATACTAAAACAAAATTCGGATGAAGCCGGTGAACAAAAAATAGGATTGAGTGAGGCGTTGAATGAACTTTCGACCAAAGAGCAGTATTTGGCACTCGAAAAGAATGATCTGCGTTTTGATATTGGCTCTCGTTATGGACTATTGAAAGCACAGTTGGCACTGGGTTTAACAGGTGTTGACCGTGACCAGATTATGACCGAGCTTCTGGAGTTTTTTGCCAATCAGCATTTGAATCAGTTTGATAAGTAAAACTATGAGTGAATTAATCAAAATCATTATTGCAACTGATCCGGCGATAAAAAACAAATCGCTGGACTTGTTTTGCAGAGATGCATCGTTGGAAACTTTATTGGAAGAAACTCTGGCACTTGAAACATTCCGCAAAAAGGAGTCAAATTTATATAATAGAGTGAGGGCATTGTTTTTTTTGTATGCTATCCACCGGTTTTACATCCCTATTCAACATAAAATAAGTACGCAGGGTATGATTCCCTACGAAGCCTGTGAGCACTTATTAAAACGCAGATTCGAAGAAGCTATCCATACTTTTCTGGCTATCCAAAAAGAAAATGGACCAAACGAAGGCATATCAAGTGGATTGGCCGATGCTTACCATCAGTTGGCTTTTCAGACTTTAGCCGATCAGGTAAAGATAAGTGTGCGTTCTACGGCAGGTAACCGCTGGATGTTTCGTATCAGCCATCCATCCGACCAACCACTGAAAATTATACCTGCCTTATTGAAAAAAGACGAAGTTACAGGGCTATACCCATGTCTGCATGAGTCAACACCGGTTCGAATGGACATAAGTCACAGCGGTTGGAGTGATATATTCTTTTTAGGAATGGATTATCCTGAAGGGGCAAAAGTATTGAATATCTCTATTGACTTATGCATAAGAAATCAACAAAAAGCCTCACAACCTAAACCACCTATCGAAACCTGGTTGCGCGTTATCGACGAACCTGTTATTCGCCTTAGCAGTATTGATTTGGCTACATATGCTGACATCACCGATTTGAATGATGTATTTGACTTCGCCAAAGATTACCTCGGTTTACTCAAAGCTGCCATCATAGCCTCGGGCATAGTACCTCCGGGCATGGAAGGTGCAGGATTGCCATTAAGTAACCTATTGGAGAAAATGGTTGGTAAGGGACGTGGAATTGAAATTGCCAGTAAGGTGAATAATATTCCCAAAGGATCTCGCCTGGCAGTATCAACTAACTTACTGGCTTCACTCATTGCACTTTGCATGCGTGCAACCAATCAGACCGAAAAACTAACAGGCTCACTGAACGAAGAAGAACGCCGGTTGGTTGCTGCCAAAGCAATTTTAGGCGAATGGATTGGTGGTTCGGGCGGTGGTTGGCAGGATTCGGGTGGTGTGTGGCCAGGCATGAAACTGATAAAGGGTGTTGAAGCACAGGACGGTGACCCTGAATTCGGAATAAGTAAAGGATGCTTACTACCACGCCATACATTGTTGGAAGATGCTGCCGGAGGAAATAATATCCATCAAAAACTTCAGGATAGTCTGGTAATTGTTCATGGTGGTATGGCGCAAGATGTTGGACCAGTACTTGAAATGGTGACGGAGAAGTATCTGTTGCGCTCCGAGAAGGAATGGGAAGCCCGCCAAAATGCAATTAATTATTTTGAGGAAGTAGTTCAAAAACTTACTGATGGCGACATTAAGGGTATAGCGGAGTTTACCCGTAAAAACTTCAACGGACCAATACAGCAAATTATTCCGTGGGCCACCAATTTATATACCGAAACGATAATTTCAACCATTCAGGACGAATTTGGTGAGAAATTCTGGGGATTCTGGATGATGGGTGGTATGTCGGGTGGTGGTATGGGATTTATATTTGCACCTGAAAGTAAACAGGAAGCCCAGCTACGACTTCAACAGATCATGTTGGAAACAAAAAAGAAATTCGAACATGGTATTCCTTTTGCTATGGAACCTGTGGTGTACGATTTTAAAATAAATGAGGCTGGTACTTTTGCCGAACTACTAACGGGCGACGAGGCATTATTAGTCGAGGATTATTATACACTTATACTTCCTAAATTGCTAAAAAAGGACATGCAGGAACTGACTGTTTGTCAGCGAAATGAACTGTCGGTACTGAGCAGGAACTATAAGTCACAAAACCAGTATACAGGGTTTATCAATAATCTATTCGACCGTATCATTCCGCAGGCTCAAGAAGACAATCGGCAGCAAAAATCGTTGACCGGCATGTTGGAAGAGTTTGGATTCAATCCCGGACAGCATCATCTGATTAAAAAGGATTTACAGACCGGTCGCATTGGATTGGCTAAAAACAGGTTAGCCATTAGTACAACTATCGTTGATGCACACCAAGCTGATTTGGCTGAACAACTGAGAGTTAATGAGAACAGTGAATATACAGAAACAGGACTCAGGGCACTTCAAAATGGAGAACTGGCCATTGTTACACTTGCCGGTGGTGTAGGAAGTAGGTGGACTAAGGGAGCAGGTGTGGTAAAATCACTTAATCCTTTTGCTAAATTTGCTAAAAAACACCGAAACTTTGTTGAAATACATTTGGCAAAAACAAACAAGACTAATAAAGATTGCCAGGCGTCATTGCAGCATGTATTTACCACCAGTTACCTGACTCACGATGCCATTTCAACATTTATTTCATCGAATAATTCACCTGAAAAGAGTTTCCGAACCTCTATATCACAAGGTCAGGTTATAGGTCTGAGATTAATACCCACCGAACGGGATTTACGCTTTATGTGGGAGGAAATGCCTCAACAGATGTTGGATGAACAAGCTCAAAAAGTGCAGCAAAGTTTGCGCGCTGCATTGATTAATTGGGCAAAAACAAATGGTGAAGGAGAAGATTACCGTGACAATCTACCCTCCCAATGCATACATCCGGTTGGACATTGGTATGAAATACCAAACTTGTTCCTGAATGGAACACTAAAACGATTAATTAGCGAAAATCCAAATTTAAAGCACCTCTTGGTTCACAATATTGATACACTGGGGGCAAATGCCGATCCGGCTATTTTTGGCTATCATATTAAACAGAATAAGGGTATGACTGTTGAGGTTATTAGTCGAAAGTTGGATGACAGAGGAGGGGGTCTTGCAAAAGTGAACGGTCAACTCAGATTAATTGAGGGATTGGCTTTACCTGAGGAAAAAATAGAATTTAGTCTTAGTCACTACAACAGTAACTCATTTTGGATTAATATAGATCAACTGCTTTTAGTTTTTGGATTAACCCGGAATGATTTGAGCAACAGCACTAAAGTAGAAGAACAGGTATATAAAATGGCTTCCAGAATGCCTACCTATGTAATCATTAAAGAAGTGAAGAAAAGATGGGGCAAGGGACAAGAAGATATTTTCCCTGTTACTCAGTTCGAAAAACTTTGGGGCGATATGACAGCTATTCCTGAACTGGCATGTTCCTACATCAATGTTAGTCGAAACAGAGGACAACAGTTAAAAGAAGTTGCACAGTTGGACGGTTGGCTAAGGGACGGTTCCAAAGATTTTATTGAAAGTATTTGTAACTGGGGAATATAGTTTTTGATCTCATTACTCTAATAGTTCAGTCCATAAAACCCGATCACCAACAAGTTTGCTCAGATGTAAAAATAAAAAGCCCCTCGTTCTGGTTGAACGAGGGGCTTTTGCATATTATTTCCCCTCTCCTCAAGGAGAGGGGTCAGGGGTGAGGTTATACTACATAAGTTGTAGAAGCAGTATCACCACCACGGCCGGTCCAATTAGTGTGGAAGAATTCGCCACGTGGTTTGTCAATGCGTTCGTAAGTATGCGCTCCGAAGTAGTCACGTTGTGCTTGCAGCAGGTTAGCAGGAAGACGTTCGCTGCGCAATCCGTCGAAGTAGCAAAGAGCTGAAGTCAAAGCAGGTACAGGTACACCGTTAGTTAGTGCAGTTGCACACACCCGACGCCATCCGGCCTGAGCTTTTTCAACGATTCCTTTGAAGTGTGGGTCAAGCAAGAGGTTTTCCAATCCCGGATTTATATCAAAAGCTTTTTTGATATCACCCAAGAAGGTAGAACGGATAATACAGCCACCACGCCACATCAACGCGATACCGCCGTAGTTCAGATTCCATTTGTATTCGCTGGCAGCTTCCATCATCAGATTATAACCCTGAGCATACGAAATAATTTTAGCTCCAAACAAGGCATCTTTCAGGTCGGAAATCATTTGTTTTTTGTCGCCGGTGAATAAAGCATCCGGTCCGCTGATTACTTTCGAAGCTTTAACACGGATATCTTTTTGAGCTGACAAGCAACGTGCAAATACCGATTCGCCAATCAAAGTCAATGGAATACCTAAATCAAGTGCAGCAACACCTGTCCATTTTCCGGTACCTTTTTGTCCGGCAGTATCCAGAATCTTTTCAACCAATGCTTCACCGTTTTCGTCTCGGAAGCCCATAATGTCACGGGTAATTTCAATCAGGTATGAATCCAGATCGCCTTCGTTATATACTTTGAATACATCATGTATTTCATCAGCATTCAGTCCAAGCAAATCTTTCATTACCTGATATGCTTCGCAAATAATCTGCATATCACCATACTCAATACCGTTGTGAACCATCTTCACAAAGTGTCCGGCACCGCCTTCACCAACCCAATCGCAGCAAGGAACGCCACCTTCAACTTTAGCCGATACAGCCTGAAAAATTTCTTTCACGGCAGGCCATGCAGCAGG
The DNA here is from genome assembly GCA_903927945.1 of uncultured Bacteroidales bacterium. GTDB lineage: Bacteria > Bacteroidota > Bacteroidia > Bacteroidales > Paludibacteraceae > Paludibacter. The sequence continues at coordinate 5,925 of CAIYOZ010000040.1, forward strand.
CGATCCGCCCGGCATCATGGATGGTCCTAACAAGGCACCTTCTTCACCACCCGAAACACCTGTTCCGATATAAAGAAGTCCTTTGCTTTCTACGTATTTGGCACGACGAATCGTGTCGGGGAAGTGTGTGTTACCGCCATCAATAATGATATCGCCGGCTTCCAGATTCGGAATCAGTTGTTCGATAAAATCATCAACCGCCTGACCTGCTTTTACAAGCATCATTACCTTACGTGGTTTTGCCAGTGAGTCACAAAGTTCCTTGATCGAGTGCGCACCGATAAAGTTTTTACCTGCACCGCGTCCGGCAATGAATTTGTCTACTTTGTCTACCGAACGGTTGAAAACACC
>CAIYOZ010000041.1 GCA_903927945.1 uncultured Bacteroidales bacterium
AACAAAAATGGCCACAACAGTCATTATCCCTACCTTCACTTCGCGAGTAAAATATTTTTTCTTCATACAGTTTTCGTTATTGTTTATTTATTGTCGATAATTAAACAGGACATTATTTATTTAATTTCAACGCTTCTTTTGCGGATATTTTTTTGTCTCCCATAAATGCGATTATAAATGCCTGAGGAAACTTAGAAATAATCTCTTTTCTTGTTTTTTCAATTTTCGAATATTCAGTTTCAGCTCCTAAAGTATATTTGAACAATCCATTTTCAACAAAATACTCGGTATGTTCAACTCCCTTCAATTCGTATGCTTTCGGTTTTAACTTTTTATTAGTTGCTAAAAGCTGAACCTTGAACACAGGGATTTTATTCAATGCAATGTCAGTACTTGGTTCTGCTTTTTTTGGCAACACGACACTAGCTTGTTCAGGCTTCTTTTCAATCATTAAAGGAGCTTGCTCGTGCTTTTTTTGGATCAATGAAGTGTCAATTCCGGTTTGTTTCTTTATGGTATCACCTACCGGTTTCTGTATAGCAACTTGAAATGCAGGGGGTGTACTTGTTTTCGGTTTGCGCGATTCGGTTTTAACGGGTTGTTCTGGTTTTGAGTTGGCACTCACTTGTCTGCCCGATCTTTTATCATGCAATCTTTTGTAATCCACCACTGCCCGGTAAATTGCCGTTGCCATTTCTTTCTGGCCCTGGTCGGAGGTTAAATAACGTTCTTCAGCAGGATTTGAAATAAATCCCAGTTCAACCAGTACGCTTGGACAGGCCGATCGGTGTAATACCCAAAATCCGGCCTGGCGTACTCCCCTATCTAAGCGTTGGCAATAACTTACAAATTCCTTTTCTATGGTCGATGAAAATTCAATGCTTCTGTCAATATATTTATCCTGCATAAACTCAAACATAATGTAGGAGTCTACTGAATTGGGATCAAATCCCTTGTATTTCGTGCGATAATCCTCTTCCAACAAAATTACGGAGTTTTCACGCATGGCTACGTCCAGGTTTGCTTTGGTCTTGGCTAATCCGAGGGTATACGTTTCTGCTCCATAAGCTGACGGACTGGGGGATGAATTGGTATGGATACATATAAACAAGTCGGCATGATGGTCGTTTACCACGTCGGCACGCTCCTGCAATGTCAGGTAACGATCCGTTTTGCGGGTATAGATGACTTTTACATCTTTGATATTTTGCTCAATAATAGCCCCTAAATCCAAGGTGACTGCCAGATTGATGTCTTTTTCCTTGGATACGGCACTCTGGGCTCCCGGATCATGTCCGCCATGCCCTGCATCCAGCACAATTGTAAATCTTGTATCCTGGGCATTCAATGGAAAAAACATGATAATCCCACACAATATCAGATAGAATTGAGGAACAAGAATATACTTTTTTAAAATTTTCATAAAAATTCAGCTAATTGAAAAGGAATCACTAGTGTAATTTTGTGCAAAAGTAATCTATTTATCCTATTCATGATACGTTCTATAGGAGTTAATTTTCAAATTATTCATAAAAAAAGGATATAAGTAAATGAGACAACTATTTTTTCACTAAATTTGCATCCTCATTCTGAAACCTATTCCACTGCCGGATGCTAATCTGTAACCGTTTATATTTCAGCAAAGCAAGTCCGTACTTGCTTTTATTTTTATGGTTAGCTTTTCCCTTGATGGGTTATAGCCAGTCAAAAGTTATACCCCCAAAAACCGATGCCAAGACTCAGGTGACCGACAGCCTTTCCGAATCAACCGATTCGCTCTCTGCTACTTCCATTAAGAAACCAAAATCAAATCAAATTGATGCCGAGATCGTCTACAGTGCACAGGATTCCATCATTTTTCTGGGTAACGGTACCGGATTCCTGCATGGGAAAAGCGATATCAAATACAAGAACATTGAATTGAAGTCGGAATATATTCGTGTAAAAATGGATAGCAGTACGGTCTTTGCCAGGGGGAGAACGGATAGTATCGGCAAGAAAATAGGCGAACCGGTCTTCACGGAAAGCAAAACGGAATATGCCTCCAAAGAACTCACCTACAATTTAAAAACAAAAAAAGGGTACATCCGCCAGGCCGTGACAAAACAAGGTGAAGGATATGTAATCAGCGATAAAACAAAGAAAACTGCCGATGACATCCTGTGCATGACCGATGGCAAATATACCACCTGTGATAACCATGAACATCCCGACTTTTACCTCGACCTTACCCGTGGAAAAGTAAAACCCGGAAAATACATAGTCACCGGCCCGGCCTATCTGGTGATTGAGGATGTCCCCTTGCCAATTGCCATCCCGTTTGGGTTTTTCCCTTTTACCGACAAATATTCCTCCGGGATCCTTATGCCTAGCTATGTGGATGAATTAACCAGGGGATTCGGTTTGACAAACGGAGGATATTATTTTGCCATTAGCGATTATCTGGACCTGGAATTGAAAGGGGAAATTTATACAAAAGGCACCTGGGCACTGAACGCAAACACCCGATACGTAAAACGATACAAGTACAGCGGCAATTTTAGCATCAGTTACCGTGATGATGTGATCAGTGAAAAAGGCTTGCCTGACTATCAATCGAATACAAACCTGAATATCATGTGGACCCATTCCCAGGATTCAAAGGCAAACCCGTTTTTCAACTTCTCTTCGAGTGTAAACTTTGCCACAAGCGGTTACAACAGAAGCAACATAAACACGTATTATAACCCGGCCGTAAACTCCGAGAACACCAAAGGCTCGAGCGTTTCATTTACCCAACGATTCCCCGACAGCCCCTTCAATATCTCAGGGAGCATGTTGATCAACCAGGTTACCCGGGATTCAAGCATCAGCCTTACGTTGCCAAATATCAGCATATCGATGAGCCGCATCTATCCCTTCAAACGGAAAAACGCTATCGGAAAAGAACGGTGGTATGAAAAAATCTCCATGTCCTATAATGGAACGTTGGCAAATAGTATCAACACAAAGGAAGACAAATTGCTGCATTCATCATTTTCCCGGGATTGGAAAAACGGGATGAACCATAATATTCCGGTGAGTGCTACTTTTAATGTGTTAAAATACATCAGTATTTCTCCGAACATCACCTATGCAGAAAGATGGTATCTCCAATCCATTAACCGGTCGTGGGATAATACCCGTAACATTGTAAAAACCGATACTCTGCAGGGTTTTCATCGGGTGTACGATTTTAATGTCGGAGTTTCGGCTTCTACAAAATTGTATGGATTCTTTACCCCCATCCGTGCCATTTTCGGTGATAAGGTCAATCAGATACGCCACGTTCTGACCCCTTCCATTAGTTTCAGTTACCGTCCCGATTTCAGCGATCCGGTATGGGGATATTATGGGTCATATACTCAGACTCTGCCTGACATCACCAATCCGTTAATCAAGCATGATCAGGTGGTTCAGTATTCACATTTTGAAAATAGCCTGTACGGAACCCCCGGTGCCGGAAAATCAGGAGTCATCAACTTTTCGGTCGGGAATAATGTGGAAATGAAAGTGCGTAACGATAAAGATACCACAGGAACAGTACCTTTTAATAAGGTAAGTCTGATTGACGCCTTTACTGTCAGTGGGGGTTATAACATGGCGGTAGACACCATGCAATGGCAGATCTTTAATACCAGCCTCCGGTTGAAATTGGGCAAAAATTATTCCCTGAGTCTGAGTGGCTCTTTCGATCCGTATATGTATGCCATCAATAATGTAGGCCAAGTAGTACGGGTAAACAAGCTCCGGTGGGAACATGGTGAATTCCCTAAATTTCTGGGTACCAGCACGTCCTATAGTTACACGTTCAACAATGACACTTTCAAGAAAAAGAAGCCTACTCCTAAGGATAATACGACCACAGGTACCGATCAGAAACTCCCCACCAAAACGGATAATTTCACGCCACCCGTTACCTCGAGTAAGAGTGAAGCAGGAAAAGATCTCAAAGCAGCGGATAAAGATGCCGATGGATATCAGAAATTAACGGTACCCTGGAGTCTAACCATCAATTATTCCGTGCAATACGGTAATACTCAAAAATTCGATACCACCAGGTTGGAATACAGAATGGCTTTTACCCACAACCTGAGCCTTTCAGGAAATATATCCCTGACCACCAATTGGAAAATAAGTGCCAATACCTCTTATGACTTTTTAGCAAAACAATTTACCTATACAAACATCAATGTCATTCGAAATTTGCACTGCTGGACAATGACCGCCAGTGTAGTTCCTTTTGGAGTCTATAAGTCCTATAATTTCAGGATTGGAGTGAATGCCTCCATGCTACAGGATTTGAAATACAACAAACAAAGCGGGTATGGAACGAACAATATTACCTGGTATTGAGTTATTATGAAATTACTGATTACGATCACTAATTTTGTAAAACTTACAAGTTGCAAAATTAATTACTAAAAACAAATAGAAAAGAAAATGAAAATTACAGCAAACAAAGCAGTATCGGCCGAATACGAATTATACGTGGATGGCGAAGTAGAAGGAGAACAAGAATTGATGGAAAAGGCTACCACGCAAGAACCTTTAAGTTTTGTCTATGGTGTAGGGATGATGCTCCCAAAATTTGAAGAAAACATATTTGGACTTCAGGTTGGTGATGCATTTGATTTCACCATTAAAAATGAAGATGCCTATGGCGAATATGACGACGATAGTGTTTTAGAATTAGAACGTGCTATTTTCGAAATAGATGGTAAGCTCGATGAAGAAATGATCTTTGAAGGAAACGTGGTTCCCTTGATGGATAATGAAGGAAACCGCGTAAATGCGCAGGTGGTGACCATCTCCGATTCCCATGTGACGGTTGACTTAAACCACCCGTTGGCAGGCGAAAACCTACACTTTAAGGGTACAGTACTCGAAGTTCGCGAAGCTACTGAAAAAGAACTTGCTTCACTAAGTGGTGGATGCGGCTGTGGCAGTGGTTGTGGTTGCGGATCCGACGAAAACGGATGTGGTGATGGCAATTGCGGCGAAGGCGGTTGCAACGACAGTGAATGTGGTTGTGGCGAAAAAAAGGAAAAAGTGGATGCTTGCGGATGCGGATGTAACTAATCTGTTTCCCGTTCAATAATACAGGATAATTTAAAAGGGCATTAAGCAGTACAAACTGTTTAATGTCCTTTTTTATTTTCAGGAAATCAGGTTGAATAATCGGAATGATCAAATTATGAATGAAAGTAGAACTCACAATGAAAATCTATAATGATCTGATCCTTATTATCTGCACCTTACATTATATTTTATGGAAATGTATCTAAATTCCACGGAAGGAATAATGGCATTCGTTTCCTAAATGCTTTATTTTTTCTCTTTTCTATCATACCTTTCTAATAGAGCCTGTCTTCCATCTGTTTTAACTATTGATAGGATTCGGATAGAGTTCAATAAGGGTTGCGTTAGGGTTGCGTTAGG